>JAAEZV010000124.1 GCA_018222695.1 Gammaproteobacteria bacterium | reverse complement strand
GGTGCCGATGGGTTGATTGCTGTGGCGGCGGGTGCCGGCGGTCACGCTGGCACGACCTCTCCCATGGCGCTGATACAGGAAATTCGTGAGTGGTTTGACGGCCCGCTGTTGCTGTCGGGCTCTATTGCGACGGGTGACGCGGTGTTGGCCGCCCAGGCAATGGGCGCTGACCTCGCCTACATTGGTTCCGCCTTCATCGCCACAGAAGAGGCGGACGCCGAGCAAGCCTACAAACAAGCCATCGTAGATTATTGCGCTGACGACATTGTCTACAGCAGCTTATTCACGGGTGTTCACGGCAATTACCTCAAACCATCGATCGAGGCAGCCGGCCTCGACCCCCACAACCTGCCCGAAAGCGACCCCAGCAAAATGGACTTTGGGTCAGGAGGCAATACCGACGCCAAAGCCTGGAAAAACATATGGGGCTGCGGCCAGGGGATCGGGGCGGTCAAAGAACTGGGTACCGCAGGGGATTACGTCACCAAGCTAACTGACCAGTATCAACAGGCCAAACAACGGATCAATGCGCTATGAGCGACCACAATAAAATACCCCGCAGTGCTGAGGACGACTACAGCAAGGAGATCGTCGAGCAGCGCCAGCAGTTTATCGAGCAGCAGACTGGCGCAGAGCTCGACCACACGAAACAGTTCTCGTTCGATCCCCATGAAATGGAGAGCAACATCGAGAATTTCTGGGGTGTCGCGCAGATTCCCATCGGCGTAGCTGGCCCATTATTAGTCAACGGTGAACATGCGCAGGGCGAGTTTTATGTGCCCATGGCAACGGTGGAAGGCACAATGCTGGCCTCCTACAACCGCGGCATGAAGGTGATTCGGGAGTGTGGTGGCGTCTTGACCACCGTCTCCGAGGAATCGATGCAGCGCTCGCCGGTGTTCATCTTCCGCAACGCCCGTCAGGCGAGAGATTTTCAGCTCTGGCTTAAAGACAATTTTGAGCCCATCAAGGCCAAAGCAGAGACCTCAACCTCAGTCGGCAAACTGCATGACATTGAGAGCTATCACGCACACAGCATGGTCTTCACTCGCTTCGATTACTCCACTGGGGACGCTGCGGGCCAAAACATGGTGTCTCGGGCGACCTTTGTCGCCTGCGAATGGATCAACGAGCAGCGCCCCGAGATGCTGCATTACATGCTCTCGGGCAATTTCGATACGGAAAAAAAGACGTCATCTGTGAACCTGCTCAAAACCCGCGGCAAGCGCGTCACCGCAGAAATCACGGTGCCCCGCGATATTTTGATGAAGCACCTGCGTGTAGCCCCCGAGCAAATTGCCTATGGCCAGCAGATCTCCACGTTGTCCGCCATCCTGACCAACTCATCCAACAACGCTAACCATCCTGCCAATGCGTTGGCCGCATTGTATTTGGCGACTGGACAGGATGTGGCCAATATCGGCGAGTCCAATCAGTGCACGACCTATCAGCGCGCGACGAGCAAGGGCGATTTCTATTTCTCCATCACGCTGCCCGCTGTGATCATGGCGACCTATGGCGGCGGCACCTCCCTGCCCACCCAGCGCGAGTGCCTGCGGATGCTGGGCTGCGAGGGTAAAGGCAAAGCCCTCAAGCTGTGCGAAATCGCAGCGGCGCTGGTCGTCGCCGGAGAGCTTTCACTCTCGGGTGCAGCGCGGGTCGATAAGAAGACGCGTACCAATGAGTGGGTGGATGCCCATGAGCGACTGGGTCGCAACCGCTGAAGCAATGCCTTTGAGACTGAAGAGCTTTTTTCAGTTTCTCTCCCACGGCCTAGGTCTAGCGTGGTTAGTCGGTTGCGTCCTGCTGGCACCGATCGCGTTGGCAGAGCGCGGCTCGCACATCACACTTGATGAGCCACTTCCGCAACCCGCGTGGGAGCTTCCCCTGATTGCGAATGGTGAAGGCACCGTGACGGACTCGACGTATCTCGGCCGAGTGACCTACGTGGACTTCTGGGCCAGCTGGTGCGGGCCTTGCAGGCTGTCCCTGCCGGCCCTGAACAGACTGAGTAAAGAGTTCGACACTGCAGACTTTGGTGTGGTGGCGATCAGCGTTGATTATGTCGACGAGGATGCGCTCGACTTTTTGAAGCGCTACCCAGTCGATTACCCGGTTGCCATTGATAAAACGGGCAACTCCGGACGTGACTTTGCGGTGGCGGGAATGCCTTCAGGCTATCTGATCGGCCGTGACGGCCTCATCAGAGAAGTCCATGTCGGTTTTCGCAAGGGCGATGAGGCACTCTTAAGGGCGCAAATTCAAGCACTTATCGCTGACTCCTAAATCTTCGTCCTGTTACTGTTCACCTCCCGAAAACGCTATTGCTCATCCATAGCACATGGCGAGTCGTAAAACGGCCATGCAAGAGCCAGACACCCTTTATTACGACGGCAGCTGCCCACTGTGCCAGCGGGAGATGTCCCATCTGGCGAAACTGAAGTCTGACCAGCTGGTTTTACAGGACATTCATGCGCTACCGCCCGGCGCTGACGGGCCAGACAAGGAGACGCTGCTGCAAAATCTGCACCTCAAGCGTGGCTCCGAGTGGGTCGTCGGACTCGACGCCAACGTGGCGGCGTGGCAATACACCCGCATCGGTTTTTTCTGGCGCTGGCTGTCTTGGCCCGTGGTGAGACCATTCGCTAGTTGGTGTTACCACCAGTGGGCCACCCGCCGCTACGCCAAGCGCTACCCCCTAGAATCCGAATCGAGCACCTCAGATTGACGCTGGCGCACCTCACCGCGCCCGACATCGCGGCTATGGCGTCGCAACCGCGGGCGTTGCTCATCAACAGCTTGCCTGGGTACAAGTCCGCGATGTTGGTGGGCACTTCGGATGCAGAGGGCCAAACGAATCTCGCCATCGTGAGCTCTCATTTTCATTTAGGCTCCAGCCCACCTCTACTGGCAATGATTCTGCGCCCGAGCACGGGCAACAGCGAGCGGCACACGCTCCGTAACCTGCTGGAAACCCGGTGCTGGACACTGAACGGTTTTTCACTGGATCACGCCGCGCCGGCACATCAGACCTCGGCGGCCTACCCCAAGGATCAATCGGAATTTGATGCCTGTGGCTTTGAGGCGGAGTGGCTGGCTGAATTTAATGCGCCGTTTATCAAAGGCTCACCGCTACAAGTCGGATGCCTGTTGCGAGAACATCACCCGCTGGAAATCAACGGTACGCATATGATCATTGGCGAAGTTCAGCATCTGCACTACCCCGAGACGGCCCAGCGCAGCGATGGTGGTCTCTCTCTGAGCGATATGGGTCTGGTCGCCGTGGCCGGGCTCGACACGTACACGCAACCAGAGGGCGGAGTGCGATTCGCTGCCGCTGATACGGCCTCCTCGCCACGACAATTGTAAATCTCGTTTTCAATACGGGGATCCGTTAGGCTGATCGCCCGCGGACTACGGCGCCAACCAAACGCCCCGCTTGACGCAACACCACTGGACACTTCAAGGACGATACGCCCATGTCACCGATCAAAACCTTATTTTGCGGCCTCCTTACCGGCCTACTCTTTTTGGCTTCCTCTGGTGTCTTTGCCAAAGCCGTGCCTGAGCGCGCAGACATTGATGCGCAGTTCAAATGGGATCTCACCGATATGTATGCCGACGCAGCCACATGGGAAGCGGATCGGGAGCGATTTCTCGAAGCACTGCCCACGGTGTCAACCCATCGGGGCAAACTGGGTGAAAGCGGAGCGAGCTTGCTGCAGGCCATTGAAAGCATCCAAGCGGTCGACACCATCATCGCCAATCTCTATGTCTACGCCGGGCTCAAGAGTTATGAAGACACCCGCATCTCTGAGAATGCCGCGCGCTTCTCGGAGGCTCAGGGGCTTTATTCCCAGTACCAGCAAGCCCTGTCCTACTTCACACCCGAACTGCTGGCCATCCCCGACGAGACGCTGACACACTTCATCGAGCGCACGCCAGGACTCGAGGTCTATGCACACTATCTCGACGAAACCGCACGCATGCGTCCTTACACACTATCCGAGGCCGAAGAGCGCTTGCTGGCGATGGCATCGGACCCGCTCGATAAATTTGACAGTGTCTTCACCGCCATTGATAGCTCCGATCTGTCCTTTGGCACCATGATTGATGAGTCAGGAGATGAGGTTGAGCTCACCAACAGTCGCTACGGGGCATTCCTGCACTCGACTGATCGCAAGGTGCGCGAAGCCGCCTGGAAAGGATTATTTGAGGGCTACAAGACGCTCAATCACACACTCGCTGCGAACTATGAGGGGCATGTTAAAAGCCGAGTATTTTTCGCACGCGCCCGAGGCTTTGAGTCCCGACTGGAGCACGCCACCTACACCAATGCCATTCCAATTGAGGTTTTTAATAACCTGATCAGTGCGGCGCGAGAAGGCAGCGCGCCCCTGCAACGCTACCTGCGGCTAAGGGAGAAAACGCTTGGCGTGGATCGGCTGGAGATTTGGGACATGTACGCACCTATTGTGCCTCCTACGATCAAAGACGTGAGCTTTGATGAGGCCAAGGAGATCGTGGCCGAGGCCCTCACTCCACTCGGCGAGGAATACATCAACGTCTACTGGAAAGGATTCGACGAGGGCTGGGTCGATGCCATGGCCAATCGAGGCAAACGCGGCGGCGCGTTCAGCTGGGGCACCTACACATCAAAGCCCTATCTCTCTATGAATTTTGAGGGCACGCTGAACAATGTATCAACTCTGGCCCATGAATACGGCCACTCGATCCATAGCTACCTGACCCGCAATACCCAACCACAGGTCTATGGCGACTACCGGACCTTTATCGCTGAAATTGCGTCGATGACCAATGAGGCGATCCTGATGCAAAAAATGCTGGCTGAGGCGACCTCGGCGGGCGAGCGCGCCTACCTCCTGAGTTCTTACCTTGATGAATTCAGAGGCGGCTTTTATCGACAGGCCTCTTTTGCTGACTTTGAGGCGCGCGCCCACGCTAAAGTCGAGGCCGGCGAAGCGCTGACTGCAGACGTACTGAATACGATCTATGCCGACGTATTCAACGACTACTACGGAGACGCGGTACACGCCAACGAACTCAATCAGATCGAGTGGAGCCGGATCCCGCATTTTTTACGCAGTGACAACTTTTACGTCTACCAGTACTCCACCTCGTTCGTTGCCGCCACGGCACTGGCCAAGCAGATTCTTGAGGAAGGAGAGCCTGCTCGGGAGAGATATTTGACCATGCTTAAGTCTGGCTCCAATGACTACCCTATTGAGCTGCTCAAAAAGGCAGGCATCGATATGACCTCACCCGAGCCGATTAAGGCGACGATCGAGGTATTCGATGACTTGGTCGATCAGCTCGAGCAGGCGTTGGCTGAAATGGAGACGGTGGCTACCCTTAGCCAGTAGAAAGCTAAACTGGTGCCAGCCGTTGCCGCCTCAAATAACGTGGCGTTATTGTTGGTATTAAGCACACCACCGGGCACTCCGGTGGCGTAACGGGCTCAAAT
>JAAEZV010000123.1 GCA_018222695.1 Gammaproteobacteria bacterium | reverse complement strand
GGGTTATCTCGATTTTTGGTGTTATCACCAGCTGTGGATGATCTGCCATCTAGATGAGGCTGCGTCCTCGCGCTGGCCTCACTTGGTTACGGAGTGGGTCGCGCGCATGCGAGCGCTGAGTAAGAACGAAGTCGCAACAGCATCGCCAGAAGCGATCTTGGAGGGTATCTCTGGTGACGATACAAAACCGCCCGAGACGGTCGAGGCGCCTTTTCGGCGTGGGGATCGGGTTTCGGTGGCGCCCTCTGATTACGCACGAGATGAGACGATAGGTGAACTGGTCGTACTGAATCGAGAGCGGATTGTCCTCTCTCGTGGGCTCGATTCGGGGCAACTGATTTATGTGCACTTCCCGCGCGAGGGTTTCGATCTGGTGCAGTGTTAGTGATCGCTTTCTGCAGCACTTGATAGCTTTTTTTTGCGCCATTGTGTCGGTGATTGTCCGCTCCATTGAATGAAAGCTCTTCGAAAATTTGACACGTCGCTGAAGCCGAGTCGGTGGGCTACTTGATCCACGGATATGTCCGGATGACTGAGATTCTGAGTCGCGTGCTTGAGGCGAGTCGAATCCAAAATTGCCTGAAATGATGTGTCGTCATCCTCAAGGCGGCGGCGATAGGTGCGGGGGCTCATATTAAGTACCGAAGCCATTTGCTCGAGCGTCGGGTATTGGCCTTCCAGCTTGTCCAGCGCGGCAAGTGTGCGATCCGCGCAGCTGGCATTGTCCGAGAGGTCTGCTAGGAGGCGAGCGCATTCTGCGTCATAGAGTGCTCTGAGTGTTGGGTTAGAGGTGGGCAAAGGGGTCGTCATCAACGACGCCGGTAGACTTAAGATGGCCTCTCGTGAATTGAAGCTCACGTCACTGCCAAACACCTTGGTAATGGCGCCCAGATCCTTGGGCGCCTCGTAGGGAAGGGATACTTTGAGGTCAATTGCTGGCGTTTGCAGCAAATCCGAAAGTGTTTTCTGGGCAGCCGAGAAGATCGCCTCATGAGTAAACCGCACCGAAGGCGATGGTGATGCCAGCCTCAGTGTCAGGCCAACTCGATCATTGTCGGGGTCTCCGTAGTGTTCTATCTGGGCCTGCCGACCTGTCAGCAGCGCTCCGTAGCGGACAAGCGTATCCAACACCTCCATCAGGTTGGCGCAAGCGAGAAAGGTCTGGCCGACAACTGCATGGGCACCCATGTTCAGCTGTTGCCCCACGGTCAGCCCCAGTGCCGGGTCGCCCGTTGCGGCCAGAGCGTTGGCGATGATTTGGTCAGCTTGGGCTTCGTCCACCCGCGCGCCCGCAGTGCTTAGCGTGTCGAGGTTCAGGCCGGTATTGCGAAAGAGCGTTGCGGGTGCGCAGCCCCGCTCGAGGGCGATCGCCACGATTACCAAGAGATATTGGCTGGGGATCGAAGATTCCATGCCGCATTTGGCCATAAATGACCTTTATTTGGCAAGGTAGCACCTTGAGTCGCGGTCTGTACCGGCAGAAGATGGTCAAAAGCTTTATGGAGACTGAGCAATGAAGATTGAATGGAGCGAGAAAACTCCCCGGAAAATTCAGCAGTTCCCCAATGCCGACTACCCGAGTGACAACCCGGAGCTAGAGGATGTGTTGACTAGCGCGGATGTGGATCACGTCGCGCAGATCTTCCAGACGCCACTCACCGGCTCTTATAACTGGGACTACTCAGTGCAGGATGACCGCATCAAAAAACTGTATGAGCTCGGTAAGCAGCTTAACTGGGATCCGCAGATGGACATCAACTGGGATCAACCATGGCCCGAAGAAGAGCGTCAGGCCGAGTTGATGAATCTGCACGATTACCCGCCGTATCTTGCGCTATCCGATAAGGAGAAGGATGAATTCTGGCTACATATGAATGCCTGGTCTCTCTCTCAATTCCTTCACGGGGAGCAGGGAGCGTTGTTGGTAGCCAGTCAATTGTGTTCCTGCGCGCCAACCTTCAATGCGAAGCTGTATGCCGCGTCTCAGACATTTGACGAGGCGCGACACGTTGAGGTCTTTAATCAATACATCCAGAAGCGCATTGGATTGATGTATCCGATTAACACCCACCTCAACAGCATCATCGACAAAATTCTGACGGACCCGCGGTGGGACCTGAAATTCATCGGCATGCAGATTGTGATCGAAGGGTTGGCATTGTCGGCGTTTAATACGACACGTGAGACTACGCCCGATCCGGTCTTGAAGGACATTGTTTACCTGGTGACGCGCGATGAGGCCCGCCATGTGACATTCGGCGTGAATTACCTTGAGGAGTACGTGCAGACACTGACTGACGAAGAGCGCGAGGAGCGAGCCCTGTTTGCGTTTGAGGCCTGTGCTATCAGTCGCGAGCGCTTGGTTGCGACGGATGTTTTCCGTCGATTCGGCTGGGATGTTGAGGAGAGTCGGCGCAAAGTATTGGATGGGTTCGTGATGTCGACTTTCCGCAACCTGCTGTTCCAAAGAGTGGTGCCCAATCTGAGGAGAATCGGTTTGCTCACTGACGCGGTGCGCCCTCGATTTGAGGAGCTGGGTATTCTTGACTACGAATCGATGGCTGACGACGGCGACATCGACTGGGCCAAGCTGGAGCGCCCGCTCGATACCTCAGAGGCACAGAGCCATGAGCAGAGCATGTTGGCTGCGTTTCACGAGGCTTTCGAGGCTGAACAGGCAGTAGCGGGTTAAGTGCGGCGGTGATAGCCTCACGCCGGCAAGATGCAGTATGGCGGAACGCCTGGCGTCAATTAACAGAGAGGGAAATAGCAGTCCATGACGGTAATCACGTTTATTCAGCATGACGGGTCAGAGCGAATGGTCGACGGTGATGTGGGTTTGTCTCTGATGGAGACTGCGCTCAAGCACGATGTGCCGGGGATTGATGCGGACTGCGGGGGAGGTGCCATTTGCGGTACCTGCCACTGCTTTGTCGAGGTCTCGGGCGATATACCTGCGCCTGACTCACAAGAAACTGCGATGCTGGGGCTCAGGCCTGATCGGGCAGATAATTCTCGATTGGCGTGCCAGATCATGGTGTCAGATGGTATGGCGGATATCACGGTGCGGTTGCCTGAGTTTCAAATGTAGTGAAAACGGCTTAATAATTCATCGGTAAGATATTGAAAAGGCTAATAATATGAACATGCCAGCGGGTATTTCAACACCAGATTATCGTGCGATGCCGCTCGAGGCTCTGGATGTTTCCGACCCACGTATGTTCCAGTACGACTATTGGCAAGAGCTTTTTGCGCGGCTCCGAGACGAATGCCCAGTCCACTATCAGCCCGACAGTCCCGCGGGCCCTTTCTGGTCCGTCACCCGATACGAGGACATCGTCGCAATCGAGCGCGATACAGAGACTTTTTCTTCGGAGCCCTCTATCTCGATTATCGATCCCGAACCGGACATGATTCTGAGGATGTTCATTGCGATGGACCCCCCGGAGCATGATGATCAGCGCCGGGCAGTTCATCACGTGGTGGCGCCGCGCAATCTTCAGGAGTTTGAGACGCTGATCCGCGAACGCACCGTCGAAGTGCTGGATTCGCTCCCGGAAAATGAGCCATTCGACTGGGTCAAGCTCGTCAGCCGGGACCTCACTACAAAAATGCTGGCCACGCTGTTTGATTTTCCATGGGAGGAGCGCAATAAGCTCACAGAATGGTCAGACATGTTTACCTCCGACGTCCGAATCACCGCCGGTGAAGGGTCGACCCGCGAGGTCATCATTGAGCACATCACCGCGTGCCTGCAGCGTTTCACTGAGCTGTGGCACGAACGCAAAGGTGACGGTAAAGAGGCGTTTGACCTCATTCGCATGCTTCAGGCTGATCCTAATACCGCAAACATGGTGGATGACCCGCTGACCTACATGGGCAACATCATGCTCTTGATTGTGGGGGGTAATGACACGACCCGTAACTCTATGTCGGGCGGCGTGGTGTTCCTGAATCAGTTCCCGGATGAAATGGCCAAGGTGCGGCAGAATCCGGAGCTCATACCGTCCATGGTCTCGGAGATCATTCGTTATCAGACACCGTTACCCCATATGCGCCGCACCACGACTCGTGATGTAGAGCTCAATGGTCAAAAAATCGCGAAAGGCGAAAAAGTGGTGCTCTGGTTTGTATCGGGCAACTACGATGATGCGGTGATTGAGCGGCCAAATGACTTCTGGATTGACCGTCCGAGTGTGCGCAACCACCTTTCCTTCGGTGCCGGTATTCACCGCTGCATGGGCAATCGATTGGCAGAGATGCAATTGCGCATCCTATGGGAAGAAGCATTGCAGCGCTTTGAAACCATAGAGGTCGTCGGTGAGCCAAAGCGTACCTGCAATCTTTTCATCAGAGGGTTCACCGAGCTGCCGGTCAAGGTCACGCGATTTCAGTCCTGAGCCCGCTCAGATTTCCCCAGTAAAGAAAAAGCCTGAAGGGCCGGCTCGCACGTCCCTATGACACTTAAATTGTGACCGCATCATCTGTCAGTCGATCTTTGATTGCGGCCGGTATCGATGGGTGTAGGAGTGGGTGGGTTTGCGCTGGCTGGGACGGTGAGGGCTGGTCTCTGGATTGTCTGCCGACCCTTGAGTCGATCGTGCCGCTGCTGGCGCCGCAGGCAACTGTCTGTGTCGACATCCCCATAGGACTTTCCAGCGACGGATTTCGGGCCTGCGACCGCGCTGCGAGGCAGTTACTCGGCAAGCGCAGTAGTAGCGTGTTTCCCGTGCCACCAAGATTGGCGCTGTCACCCCTGTCTTATGAGGAGCTTAATCTCGCGAGTAAGGCGCATTGTGGCAAGGGCATCAGCAAGCAGGCATTTTATCTGCTGCCCAAGATCCGGGAGGCCGAGGCGCTCTTGCATTCACCCAACAGCGATGGCGCTGACTGGCTGGAAACACATCCGGAACTCTGTTTCAGCAGCTTTAATGGGGCCGTGCCGATGGTAGACAATAAGAAGACCGAGGCTGGGTTTTGCGAGCGTAAAAGTGTTTTGGCTCGTCATATACCGGCTCGAACCATTGACCGGCTGCTCCGGAGCTTGATGGCGTCAGTGCCGCGTGCGCAGTGTGCGAGGGACGATATGTTAGATGCGCTAGTCTGTGGTGTTGTAGCGCGCCTTGATGCCACAGGGCGGGGCTGTCTACCGCTGGGCAAGCAGGACTTTGATGAAGTAGGGCTGCCCATGCGCATTTGTTATCCAATACCCACCGCGTTCCAGTGAAATAAGCAGTGACTGAGATAGCTCACAATCATCCGCTGAGAAGGCAGCGCCGTCTGAGGCAATGGCATCGTCTTGTCGCGCTGGTGACGTCGTGTCAGCTGTTGCTCTGGACCCTGAGCGGCCTGTATTTCGCATTCATTGATATCGATTATGTGCGTGGCCACCAGTTCAAGCGGAGTAGCCCGCCGACTCAGCTGGACTTGTCGCAGTTGGAGGTCGGATTGGTATCGGCCAACAAGGTCGTGATTCAGGAGCGCCTTGCTGGCGAGCTCATAGTGGGTGTGCAGACAGATGACGTAGTAAAGTGGCTGGATGAGCAGGGAGCG
>JAAEZV010000122.1 GCA_018222695.1 Gammaproteobacteria bacterium | reverse complement strand
TTTTTCCGCGGCGTTCAGTAGGGTGACGCGCAAGCGCGCAGCATCGAAAGGTTTGTTGAGAAAGTCGTCGGCTCCGCCCGCAATGGCCCGCTCAGCGTAGTCGGCACCATGTCCCGTCATCACCACAACTGCCGGGCGCGGAGAAATACGCCTCAGGTCGTCCATCAGGTCGAGGCCATTCCCATCCGGCAGTTCAATATCGAGGAGCACCAGCTGTGGATTGAGCTGGCTCAACGATTCGCGGGCTTCAGCCAGAGTCTCGACAGCAGTCACGTCCAGACCACTGCCGTCCAAATATTGGGTGTAGATGGCACAGAGGGTTGCACTGTCCTCGACAATGAGGGTTTTCACGCCAGTTCCGCCTCCTGCGGATCCTCTTGACGGCTACCAAGGCGAAGGGTCACCTCTGAGGTCCGTCTCACTCTTTACTAAACGGAGAGTACCAGCTTTTGGTCAGTCTGGGCGTGTATCCAGTACAGCACCGCAGTCAGTAGCAACACCGCGCCCACCTGATGGGTCGCCGCCATGGGAATCGCCACCTGCGTCAGTACCGTGCCGATACCGAGCGCTACCTGAAACGTGAGCGCAACCAGCATCAGCCAGGCACCCCGCCTGACGCCGGGATGATCGCTGGTTCGCAGGGATTGCACGCTCAGCACCAGTACAAGGAGCGCCATGGCATAGGCGAGCATGCGGTGATTGAAGTGAATAGTAGCGACCCCTTCGAAAGTGGCCTGCCAGCCCTCGGCGTAATAGCCCATGGGCACAAAGGTTTCACCCATCATTGGCCAGGTGGGGTAGGCGAAGCCCGCGTCCGTGCCAGCCATAAACCCGCCGGACAAAATCAGTGTGTAGACCCCCACAACCAGCACCCAGCCCCAGCCGCTGATGTGTTTTAGCGCCGGTGAGAGGCCCGTGCTGACACGCAATACCAGCCACATCATGAGTGCATAGATGGCGACCGCGACGCCGAGGTGTGCCGTCAGCCGATATTGGGACACAGAAGGTCGGTCAACGAGGCCGCTCTTCACCATGTACCAACCGAGCAAGCCCTGCGCGGCACCCAAAATCAACAACATAATCAGCGTCGGCAAGAGTTGTGGCGCAATCATCTTGCGCAGTGCAAAAATCACCAGAGGCACGAAATACATCAAACCAATGAGCCGACCCAGCACACGATGCAGGTACTCAAACCAGAAGATCTGTTTGAACCCGGCTAGATCCATCCCCTGATTGATCTTTTGGTACTCGGGATACTGCTGATACTCGGCAAAGGTAGTCAGCCACTGCGCTTCGGTCAGCGGCGGTATCACGCCCATGATCGGGCGCCAGTCCACCATCGACAGGCCAGACTCGGTGAGTCGGGTCACCCCGCCCAGCAGAATCATGCCCAAAATCGTCACGGCGCAGACCGCCAGCCAGAGCGCTATCCAGCGTGCATGAATCTGCGAGTCTATTGTCGCTGTCGTCATGTTGTTGTCCCCCAGACCCAACATTCTACCTAAATCCGCGCAAAGGTTGTTTTCTGCCCTACACTGGCCGCCCCCAGGAGAACATCCATGCCCTACATCCGTCTCGATCAGATCGAGTTCAGCATTGGCACCCAGGTATTGCTGGACAAGGTCAACCTGACGCTGGACAAGGGCGAGCGGCTGGGGCTGCTGGGCCGGAACGGCGCGGGCAAATCGACGCTGATGCGCATCCTCTCGGGCGAGCTTCTCCCTGAGGACGGTGAACGTTGGATAGACCCCAACATCACGGTGGCGCGTCTTGAGCAGGCGCTACCCGAGCATCTGGAGACCAGCGTGTTTGATTACGTCGCCACCGGATTAGCCGAGACTGGCGCCCTGCTCTCCCGCTACCACACCCTCACCGCAGATGGCTCTGCGGACGCTTTGGAAGAACTGAGTCAGATTCAGGCCGAGCTGGAGCATCTCGACGGCTGGACCATGGAGCAGCGTATAGAGAGGGTGTTACAGCAGCTAGACCTGAATGCAGATGACCTGTTGGCAACCCTGTCAGGAGGATGGCGGCGGCGCGCTGCACTGGCGCGGGCACTGGTAACAGAGCCCGACGTACTCCTTCTAGACGAACCCACCAACCACCTCGACATCCCGTCAATCGACTGGTTGGAGCAGCAAGTCAATGCCTTCGAAGGCGCTATCGTACTCATTACCCACGACCGGCGTTTTCTGCAACGCGTCTGTAATCGCATTGGCGAGCTCGACAGAGGTCACTTGTCTTTATGGCAGGCGGATTACAGCAAATTTCTGGTCTTGAGAGAGCAGCAGGCTGAAGCCGAGGCGCGAGCTGATGCGCTGTTTGACAAAAAGTTGGCGCAGGAAGAGACGTGGATCCGGCAAGGAATTAAAGCCCGCCGCACGCGCAATGAGGGCCGGGTCAGAGCGCTCAAGGCCATGCGCGGAGAACGCGCTCAGCGCCGCGTGGCGCAGGGTAAAGGCAGCTTCAAGCTAGAGGAAGCCAGCCGCTCAGGACGCCGCGTTGCCGAGGCGCGAGGCATCGCCTTCCGCTATGACAACGAGACGGTGGTGGACGACTTCTCCACTATTATTCAGCGCGGCGATCGCGTGGGTATTGTGGGCAGCAACGGCGTCGGTAAAACCACAGTGATCAAACTCCTGCTCGGTGAGCTCACGCCTGACGAAGGAGATGTGCTACTCGGCACCCAACTCGAGATCGCCTACTCTGATCAACTGCGCGGCGAGCTCGACCCGGAAAAGGACCTCATCGACAACGTGTGTGGTGGACAGGAGTTCATTGAGATCAATGGCCAACGTCGGCACGCCATCAGCTACCTCGGTGACTTTCTGTTCGCTCCCAATCGCATTCGGACCCCCGTTAAGGCCTTATCCGGCGGCGAGATCAATCGGGCGATTCTCGCGCGTTTGTTCACCCGGCCCGCCAATCTGCTCATCCTCGATGAACCGACTAATGATCTCGATATCGAGACGCTGGAACTACTCGAAGAGATCCTGCTGGAGTTCAAAGGCACGATCATTCTGGTCAGCCACGATCGCCACTTCCTCGACAAGGTGGTCACTAGCCTGCTGGTGATGAAGGGCGACGGAGACATCGAAGAACAAGCCGGCAGCTACTCCGATTGGGAAGCCCGCGGTGGGCAACTTTCGGCGATGATCGGCGCCGCTGGCACTTCTTCTCATACTGCCTCGGTAACGATGTCCACTGCCGACGAAGCCAAGGCCACGCCTAAATCAACACCAGATCACGAGGGCGATAGCGCACCGCCCCAGAAGAAAACCAAACTGAGTTACAAGGATCAACGGGAGCTGGACGCCCTACCCGCCGAAATCGAGTCTCTGGAAGCCCGCCACGCGGAGCTTCTTGAGCTCATTGCTCAGCCCGATTTTTATGAGCAGTCACCCGACGATGTCGCTGCCACGTTGACCGCCGTCACCGAAACGGAGCAAGCGCTCGATCGCGCCTTGGAACGCCTGATCGAACTGGAGGGTTAAGCGCCGAGGCGCTCCCTCAGAGCACCGAGGCGACCGCCTCGACCACCCGGCCTAGGTTATTGGTATTGAGCCCGGCGATATTGATGCGGGACGAATCCAGCATATACACAGACTGTTCCGCTCTCAGGCGTTGCGCCTGTTCAACGCTGAGCCCGAGAAACGAGAACATGCCGTGCTCTTTGCCGATAAAGCCAAAATCTCGCCCGGTCGAGTTGGTTAACGCGTCCTCGAACTGACCGCGCAGGTCGTTAATGCGCTGGCAGATTTGTCCCAGCTCGGCCTCCCACGCTGATCGCAATGCCGGTGAGGACAACACTCGCCCCGCCAACAGCGCACCGTGAGCCGGCGGCATGGAGTACACACGGCGGGCTGCAGAGACAGCCTGGCTGGCCATCGCCTCGGCCGCGCGGGCATCGCCGCCCACAAATACCGCGGCCCCTGCTCGTTCGCGATACAGGCCAATATTTTTAGAGGAAGACACCGCGATAATCATCTCGGGCACGCGCGCAAGTACCGCGCGGATACCCGCGGCGTCATCATCAAGACCAGCCCCCATGCCCTGATACGCAAAGTCGATCATGGGCAGTAGCTGTCGCTCCGACATCAAGTCGGCCAACACGCCCCATTGTTCGAGCGTCGGATCGACACCACTGGGGTTGTGACAACAGCCGTGCAGAAGCACCACATCACCGGCCTGCGCCGCCTCGAGATCCGCCAACATAGCGTCGAAATCGAGACCCTTCATGTCAGCGGAGTAGTAGCGATAGGTTTTGAATTGCAGCCCCACCGAGCCAATCAAGGGGATATGCACCGGCCATGTCGGATCACTCACCCACACGGTGGCGTCCGGGGCGGCGGCGTGCAACACCTCGGCACCCAACCTCACTGCGCCGCAACCCCCGGGGGTCTGTACGGCTGAAATGCGATCACCAAGATCAGCCATACCCGCTTCACCGAATACCAGTGAGCGGATCCCGGTCAGATAATCGGGATCTCCCTGAGGCGGCATGTACACCTTGGTCTGTTCCTCACTGACCAAGGCCTGTTGCGCTTGCTGCACCGCTTCAAAAACGGGGCACAAGCCCGTTTCATCCATGTAGACGCCCAGTGTGAGATCCACCTTGTCGGGGTTGGGGTCAGCGCGGCAGGCGGCCGCCAAGCCGAGAATAGAGTCGGGCGGAAGCACAGGAAGAGAATCAAACATGGCGAACACTCGGGAATGTGAGATCAAGCGGAGCGCGAAAGTATGCGCGAGGAACCGAGGGCCCTACAAGCCCTGTTATCCTGCACCTTACGCCTTTGGTCGCCCCTACTCGTCATGACCCAAAATGTCCCGCCAGACTCCTCGCCAAACGCCGACATCACCCCGTCGACGGCGGGTGAGCCCGCGTCTCCCACGCTGTCAGGCGGGCGTGATGACCTGTTCGCCTCACCCCTGTCTGACCCGGGACTGTTCCGCTTTGACGCGTCTGTCGCCTCGGTCTTCCCGGACATGATCAATCGTTCCGTACCGGGCTACGCCACGGTGGTAGGCATGACCGGCACCCTCGCCGCGCAGCACGCCCGGCCGGGTTCGCGGATTTATGATTTGGGGTGCTCCTGGGGCGCATCGCTCCTATCGGCGGCGCGGGAACCCGCCTGTGATCGATGCGAGCTCATCGGTATCGATAATTCCAAGGCGATGCTGGAGCAGGCAAGCAGTCACTTGGCGCAATTCCCTGAGGCGAGCCGCATTGAGCTGCAACAGGCAGACGTACTCGATACCCCGCTCGATAATGCCAGCGTGGTGATCATGAACTACACGCTCCAGTTCATTCCTATTGAGCAGCGCGAAGCACTACTGAAGCGGATTCGTGAGGCAATGATGCCGGGTGATGTGCTGATTCTGTCGGAGAAACTCACCCTGCCCGACCCGCGTCTGAATGAGTACCTAATCGACCTGCACCACGATTTTAAGCGCCAACAGGGCTACAGTGATCTCGAGATTGCCCAGAAACGGCAGGCGCTGGAGGATGTGCTGGTGCCCGAGACGCGAGAGGCGCATGTCGCACGCCTCAATGCAGTGG
>JAAEZV010000121.1 GCA_018222695.1 Gammaproteobacteria bacterium | reverse complement strand
CCGGGTTTTCGCCAATGGCGGTATCCGTACGCACCTTTTTCGCGATCCGAAAAGCTTCCGGGAAAATCAGATTCAGATGAAATCCGACCGCTCCTGCCTCCTGCGCCACGGCAAAGGCGGACTTCATCTGCCCGAAGATCTGGGGTTCGCCCAGCACCATGGAGTTCAGACCGGCGGCCACTCTAACCAGGTGCGAGGCTGCCGCCACCCCGTGATTTCGGTAAACAGAGGGAGACAACTGATTGATGTCCAGTCCATGGTGGGCAGCGAGCCACTGCGCCACTTGATCGCTGGCGCTCACACCGTCCACGTTGTCGGGCAACACGCCGTAGAGCTCTGTCCGGTTGCATGTGGACAGGATCACCGACTCACTGAGCTGGGTATCACGAATGAGGGCGCCCAATGACTCGTGCACTTTTTCCGGCGCAAAAGCAATGCGCTCGCGCAGCTCAACGGAGGCCGAGTCATGATTTACGCCAACTACTACCAGCTTGTTCAACATGGCTTCGGTCAGGACCCTCGCCATTCATCCCAACTTGCTATCATAGCATTTACTGCTGACTAACACGCCGCAGGGGTTTCGCGCCTTTGTGGCACTATGACGACCCATGATTGCCTCACGCTCCGCTTCCATCACGCTCGCACTGTTTCTCGCAGGTTGCGCCACATCCGCACCCGACATGAGCGTCGAGGCGCCGGTGGCGCTTGACAATGCGGAGATCGCTGAGGCACCTGAAGCGCGACCAGAGACGCCGATTCCGGATGACAGCCTGCTACCGCTGTTGCAGGCCGAATTCGCCTTACGCCAACGTGATTTTGATCAGGGTCTCGCGTTACTGTCCGAGCAGGCTGTGTTACTGGAGGACCCGGCGCTGGCGCGGCGCGCACTGCGACTGGCAGAGTTCGTCAACGACACGGATCGGGCCGCCATGATGGCGGTGAGATTGGTTGAACTAGACTCGGATGATGGCGCGGCCGCCGCCGCTGCATCGGGGTGGCTGTCGAGAGCGGGACGCCCGGTCGATGCCGTGTATTACGCCAAGCTCGCCTTTGAGCACGGCCATCCGGTCAATGTCGCGACCAACCTCGGCACGTATGACACGCTGGATGAGGGCAGTCAGTTGGCGATTGCCGAGGCTATCCGCGCTATTGCTGCGCAGTGGCCAGAAGATGACCAGGCGGCCATCGCGGCTAGCCTGCTGGCGCGACTTGAGGGCGATTTCAAGCAGGCAGAGTCCTTCATTGTGCCTGTGCTTGAACGCTCTCCAGAAGATATTCGGGCTGTCATGCTTTGGACCCAGCTCATGCTGGACCAGGGCTCCAGTAAGCCTTTTGATTTGCTCGCGACCACTGTCTCGCGTTATCCCGACAATCAGGAACTGCGCCTGCAGTACGCCCGACTGCTCGGATCGGAGGGGAACTACACGGGCGCCCGTGCACAGTTTGTTTTGTTGCTTGAACGCGACGCGGAAAATGCCGAGCTCCTGTCAACTGCCGCACTGCTCGACTTTGAACTCGAATATTTCGACGAGGCGCTGAACAAATTTGAGCAGCTGATAGCGCTGGGAGAGCGGCTTGACGAGGCGCACTACTACGTCGGCCGAATCGAGATGGCCAACGATCGTTACCCCGAGGCTATTGCTGCTTTCGCCGCGGTGGGCCCCTCGCGGGAGTTTCGCGATGCTAAGGCCCTCGCCGCCCAGTTATTGATCGACACCGCGTTCGCCAGCGACATCAAAACGTTCTTCGACGATCAGCGGCGCGCATACCCGAGCGCGGCAGAGCAGCTTTTTTTGCTCGAAGCTGACTCACTGCGAGACTGGTCGGGTGAATCCCTCAAAGCCTATGACCGAGGCCTGATCGCTTTTCCGCAGTCGTTCTCTCTACTCTATGGCCGCGCGATGGTGCACGAGTCGGAAGGCCAACTGGGAGCGATGGAAAACGACCTGCGCAGCATTCTCGCGCAGGATCCTGACCACGCCGCCACCCTCAATGCCCTGGGCTACACGCTGACCAACCACACGCAGCGTTATGAAGAGGCAGCTACCCTGATTGAGCGCGCGCTCGCCCTATCGCCCGGTGATCCCGCCATTCTCGACAGTCTGGGGTGGGTTTATTACAAGCTGGGTCAGTACAGCGAGTCCGAGGCGCTGCTGCGCGAGGCACATAAGGCCTTCCCAGACCCGGAAGTCGCGGCGCACCTCGGAGAGGTGCTGTGGGTCCAGGGCAGGCAATTCGAGGCGCGAGACGTGTGGCGCGACGGATTGGGTCGGGTGCCCGACCATCCCATCATTCTCGAGACGGTGAACCGGCTGGGCGCTGAACTGCCGTGATCCAGCGCCTGAGCTCAAGGTGTCGAGGCCGCTGCGTCGCGGCTTGGCTTTGGATCGGATTAGCAGCCCTCCTCACCACAAGTTGCGCCAGTAACGACCCGAAGAGCGAGGAGTCGGTACAGACGCTCCCAAGGGTGCCCGGTGGCCTTGTCGACTGGGAAGCCAAAGGGAAAGCCTCTTTCACTCACCAAGGCGTCACGGAGACCGCCCGTTTTCATTGGGCCCGGAGCACGCCACAGAGTGATGCCATCACGGTGTCGGGCCCGTTCTCCATGAACCGCCAGACAATAGAGCGTTGGGATGACCAACTCACATGGCGCGACGGAGAGCAGGTTCGCCCACTGTCTGACTTGGACCCCGACTCACCTGCCATCACCGCTTTGACCACCATTCCTCCAGAGACACTGGGGCATTGGTTATTGGGTGCTGAACCCGATTCATCAGTTTGGAGAGTCGAGGTGACCGAATGGCAGGCAGTCCCCCCCTGGCAGGCACCCTCGCGGGTTACAATCCGTGGCACCGGCGTGGAAATAAAGGTCATTATCTCGCAATGGGAGTTCAGTCCGACACCGTGACAGCAATTGAGACCTGCTCCCCCGCGAAGCTCAATTTATTTCTACATGTGACCGGGCGCCGCCCCGATGGTTATCACTCACTGCAGACAGTCTTTCAGTTACTCAACTGGGGCGACGATATGCGTTTCGAGGCCCGTGCGGAACCGGGCGTCACGCTGACGGGTGATACGGACGATATTGCGCCCGGGCAGAATCTGATTCTGCGGGCAGCCCACACGCTCGGGCAGCCAGACCGCGGCGCCCATATTCATATCCACAAACGCATTCCACGAGGTGGCGGTTTGGGCGGGGGCAGCTCCAATGCAGGGACTACCTTGCTGGCGCTCAATCGATTGTGGGGGCTAGGGCTGGACCAGGACGTTTTGCAGCGCTTGGCGACGCCGCTGGGAGCCGATGTCTCGGTCTTTGTGATGGGCCAGAATGCCTGGGCAGAAGGAGTGGGTGAGGTGCTATCCGCCCTCACTTTACCGAAGCGGTGGTTTGTCATTGCTCAGCCGGACTGCACCGTCAGTACTGCCGAAATCTTCGCCGATCCCGCGTTGACACGTCACACCCTGCCCATTACAGTGCAGGCCTTTTTTTCAGGGGCTGGTCACAACGATTTACAAGACGTTGTGCTGCCGCGCTACCCTGAGGTTCAGCAAGCGTGGGAATGGCTCGATCGGCACTCCCCAATGGCAAGAATGACCGGCAGTGGCGCCTGCGTTTTTGCCGCGCTGGAGACAGAGGAATCAGCGCGCCAAATTGCGGCCGAGGCCCCGGATGGGTTGAATGTTGTCGTGGCCGAGGGCGTGGACCGAATACCCGAAATGCGGGTAGTTGAGTAAAGGGTTTGTTGGGGCGTCGCCAAGTGGCAAGGCAGCGGGTTTTGATCCCGCCATTCGGAGGTTCGAATCCTCCCGCCCCAGCCATCTTTCATAGGGTGAGGTAAAAGAATGTCATCGAAAATGATGGTGTTTACAGGCAACGCCAATCCTGCGCTCGCGCGCAAGGTTGCGGACCGGCTTTACCTTGCGATGGGCAACGCGGCGGTCAGCAAGTTCTCAGATGGTGAGATCACCGTTGAGCTGAACGAAAACGTGCGCGGCAAAGACGTGTTTGTACTGCAGAGCACCTGCCACCCAACCAATGACAATATCATCGAACTGCTGCTCATCATCGACGCCCTGCGCCGCGCTTCGGCGGGGCGCATCACGGCAGTGGTGCCCTACTTTGGCTACGCGCGCCAGGACCGACGCGTCCGCTCGGCCCGCGTGCCGATTTCCGCCAAGGTGGTCGCCGATACCATGGTAGGGGTGGGTGTAGACCGGGTACTCACCGTTGACCTGCACGCAGAGCAGATTCAGGGCTTCTTCACGGTGCCGGTAGACAACGTCTACGCCTCTTCGATTCTCAATGCCGATATTGTGCGCTGCGATTACGAGAACTTAATCGTCGTGTCCCCCGATATCGGAGGGGTGGTGAGAGCGCGAGCCATCGCCAAGCAGTTGGACGACGCTGACTTAGCCATCATCGACAAGCGCCGTCCGCGCGCCAACGAAGCCGAAGTGATGAACCTGATTGGCGACGTAGACGGCCGTACCGCCATTCTGGTCGACGACATGGTCGATACTGCGGGCACTTTATGCACAGCGGCCAATGCGCTCAAACAACGTGGGGCATTGAAAGTGGTGTCTTATTGCACCCACGCCGTCTTATCAGGCAAGGCCCTCGAGAACATCAAGAATTCGCAGCTCGACGAATTGGTCGTCACAGACACGATTCCACTGTCGAGTGAGGCACTGGCCGTCGGCAAGATCCGACAGCTGACGATTGCTGATTTACTGGCTGAGTCCATTCGCCGGGTTAGCAACGAGGAATCCATTAGCGCACTGTTTGATCTGTCTTAAGCAGTGTTTTACCCACCCACCACCGCGTCGGTCGCAGGCAAAGTGGTGCTAAAAAAGGAGCCAGACCATGTCTGACTTTGTTGTTATTGCAGAGGCGCGAGCCGACCAGGGGAAAGGTGCGAGCCGCCGCCTGCGTCGACTCGAGGGTAAAATACCCGCCGTCATTTATGGGGCGAATAAGCCCGCCCAAAGTCTCACGCTGATCCGCAAGGATTTCGAGCACATGCTGGAAAACGAAGCCTGCTTCAGTTCCATTCTCGAAGTGCAGGTCGGTGGCGAATCCGAAAACGCCATCATCAAGGACATCCAGCGTCATCCCGCAAAAGGCTTTCCCATGCACGCCGACTTCCTTCGTATCCGAATGGATCAGGCGATCAAGGTGAATGTGCCTTTGCACTTCGTTAACGAAGAGGAATGCGCTGGGGTCAAGCTCGAAGGCGGCATGATTCAGAAGCAGGCCACGGATATCGAAGTTCAGTGTCTGCCCAAAGATCTCCCGGAATATCTCGAAGTCGATATGCTCGAGGTCGAAATGGGCCAGATCGTCCACTTGTCCGATATCACACTCCCAGAAGGCGTCACCTCTACCGCGCTGGAGCAGGGTGAGGAGTACGACCTCACGGTTGCCTCTGTCGTCGCCCCGAGAGCTGCGAAAGAGGAAGAAGAGGAGGTTGTCGACGCTGAGGCAGATGGCGAAGGCGAAGCGGCAGCCGATGGCGATTCGGGTGATGGCGCTGAGGCGGCACCCTCTGATGACGCCGGAGACGGCAGCGAGGAC
>JAAEZV010000120.1 GCA_018222695.1 Gammaproteobacteria bacterium | reverse complement strand
GACGTGTCATTGACGGGCCACTCGATCGAGTGCCGTATCAATGCAGAGGATCCGCGCACCTTCATGCCCTCCCCGGGCACGATCAAAACCTTCCATGCGCCGGGTGGACACGGCGTGCGGGTCGATTCCCATGTTTACAGTGGTTATACCGTACCGCCGCACTACGACAGTCTGATTGGCAAACTGATTACCTTTGCCGACACACGAGAGGCCGCGCTGATCAAAATGCGCCAGGCGCTCGATGAACTTGTGGTCGACGGTATTCGCACCAATGCCGCCTTGCATCGCGAACTCGTGACGGACAGTTCGTTTATGGCGGGTGGCGTCAGCATTCATTACCTCGAGAGTAAGCTGGAACACGAACGTTGAGCGCTGCCGCCGAATGGCAGGAGCTTCATTTTACCGCCCGCAAGGATCAGGTTGAGCCGCTCGAAGACTGGCTGTTCGCCCATGGCGCCCTGTCTGTCACGTTGGAGGATGAGGCGGATCAACCGCTTCTCGAGCCGGGCCCCGGGGAGACGCCACTTTGGGATGCGGTTCGCCTGACGGCTTTATTTGCCGGCCATGAGGACCTCGCTCCGCTTCTCGGTGAGGTGCCCACCGAGCTGTGCACCCGAGCACCAGCGGTGCCCGTGCCCGTGGCGGATCGCGAGTGGACCCGCGTCTGGGAAGATCAGTTTCACCCCCTGCAGATGGGTGAGCGTCTGTGGATTTGTCCCAGCTGGACGCCTCCTCCCAACCCTGAAGCGATCAATATATTGCTCGACCCGGGTCTTGCCTTTGGTACGGGTACCCACCCGACCACAGCCATGTGTCTGCGCGCGCTGGATGCGGATCTTCCGCCCGGCAAGCGCGTGGTGGATTACGGTTGTGGTTCGGGCATTCTCGGTATTGCCGCGGCGCGCCTGGGCGCGACGGCGGTGCTGGGTGTCGATAACGACCCCCAGGCGATCACGGCGAGTCGGGATAACGCCCGCCGCAACGAGGTGCCGGACGCTGCTTTTCCGGTTGTGCTCCCCCAGGATCACCTGGTGGCAGACTGGCAAGCTTCGGCCGACTGGGTAGTGGCCAATATTCTGGCAGGGCCTTTGGTGGCACTGGCGCCAGTGCTGACATCATTAATGACCCCCGGGGGGCATCTCCTCCTGGCAGGGCTTTTGGCGGATCAAGCTGAGGCGATTATTGAGGCCTACGCACCTGAGGTGGCGCTGTCGGTTGCGGGCAGGAAGAGTGGGTGCTGCTCGGCGGATTGAAGCAGTGAGGAGCACCAGTTTTTTGCTCGGCTTCCTCCGCCTCTTGTTAACTGACTGACATCATTGGTAGCCGGTATCCACTTAGATCTTAAGCCCCAAGTTCCCGAAACGGCTCGATCAGCCCTGCGCCAACAGCTCCCTGAGGTCGATCAGTGCAGCATTTGCGCGTGAGATGTAGCTCGCCATCACCAGCGAATGGTTGGCCCACAAGCCGAAACCTGAGCCATTCAAAATCACCGGACTCCAGACGGTGCCCTGAGCGGCTTCCAGTTCTCTGATGATTTGTCGCAGGCTGACGGTGGCATTCTTCTTGGCCAGCACGTCTGCAAAGTCGACCTCGGCTGCCTTTAAAAACTGGGTGAGCGCCCAGGCTGCGCCGCGGCTTTCATAAAAAATATCGTCGATTTCGCGCCACGGTGTGCGCACCAGTATTTCTTCGGGCGCATTGGTCGACTGTGCCGCTGCCGTGTCACCCGCGAGGTCGGTATTCAGCCGGCGCTGTCCGACGCTGGCAGACAGCCGCTGGGAGAGACTACCCAGGCGCTTCTCGATCATGCCGAGCCAGTGGCTCAGGTTGTCAGCTCGTGCATAAAATTGGGCACTGTTCTGGCCGGTGACCGCCAGCCGCGCGCGATAGGCTTCGAGAAAACGCAATGCGTCGCGATACTCGCTCTCGGAGGCCGGCAGAATCCAGCTTTTTGATTGAAAATTGATGCGCGGCTCGGCGAGGGTGAGATCAACATCTTCTTTTGACTGGGACTGCGAGCGACTCAGTACTTCTCGCAGTGCACGGGCCAAATCGCGGCTTTGCACCAGCACGCCGTATTCCCAATTCGGCATGTTGTCGAGCCAGACACCGGGCGGGAAGAGATCGTTGTGCAAATACCCGCCGGGTTTCTCCAGCAGGATGCGGATCGTTTCCTGCAGCGTTGCGACAGTGGTCGTGCCGGTCACCACATCTTGCTCTGTGGCCGCGGCATAGCGCGCGGCGTTCTCGCGCACATCAAAATGATCGGGGGTATTGCTCCAATAAATGCCCACCGCCGCCGCAATGAGCAGATAGGCGCCTGCAATAATGCCGCCCCACTTGCCGAGCTTGCGGGGTCGGAACTGCCGGAGTCAGGCGTCAGCTTTCCCATCCAGCGGCGGAAAAAGCTGGGCTGTTGCGCTGACGCGGCGGCGTCTGATTTGGCGCTACTGTCGTCCATCAGTGGTGATTGGAGTGCGTATCTTGTTCAGCAGGGGCTTGTCGTCTCACCGATGCGGCGGTGCAGGCGCGGGTGCCTGCGGAGCTGACTGCGCAAACTTCAACGGTTTCACCCTCAATGGGAGGAGCCGAGATATCGAGCAACATGATGTGGCGACCACCGGATTCGAATATCAGCGTCTGGTGGGGCGCGATGTCGATCGATTCGAGCTCCGCCATGCGGCGCTGGTCGCCGTCGGCGATGACTTCGTGCATTTCCGCGGTAGCGCTGATTTCACTACTCACTGCTGACAAGGTAACTGTCTGGTCACCATGATTCATGAGCATGCCGTAGGCAGCGGCCACCTGCGCACCCGGTGGCATGCTGCGCACCCAGGCGTCCTTCCAATGAAGCATCTCGCCTGCATGGGATACAGATGACAAGCCCGCTGAGAGCAGGCAAATCAGCGCGGTGAATGCATGGCACTGGCCGCGGGAGGATAGGGGTCGCCGCATCATTGGATCGGTCATGCGCTGGAGTCCTTTTCAGTAAGAAGATGATTGTCGGAGCCGCAAAGCCATATCACGCTGTGATGTGTTCGAAAGCGGGGAAAAAGACGCGGTGCAAACTGTGCGGCAAACGGCCATTGGGCATTGGCTAACGCTGCGCCAGTTAATGAGCACCCCGGCTGCTTATCGGGAGACACTGGCTAAAGCTTCCGTGACGATATTGGCGGTCAACAGCTGGGGCAAAATGGTGGGCGCTGCCTGCAAATTACCCGGGTACATCACGTACAGCGGAATGCCGTTACGCCCGTGCTCGCGCACGAAAACGCCAATTTCAGGATCGTAGTTGGTCCAATCGGCCACCATGTAAGTGACGCCGGCAGCCTCGAAGGCGCGCGACATGTCATCGGTGAACAGCACGGCCTGCTCGTTGGCCAGGCAGGTAATACACCAGTCGGCGGTGACATCCACAAATACCGGCGTGCCCTGTGCGCGCAGCGTCTGTAGCCGCTCGGGTGACCAGGCGACGATCCCGTCTCTCTCCCCTTTGCCGACAGAGGTGGTGGCGTCACCCCGCACGCTACCCAGCATCACAGCAGAGACCATGCAGATTAGGCCGACGATCCGTGCAGTCGCCCCGCCGCGCAGCAGCGTCAGCCCGAGCGCGAGCATCACGAGACCTGCCGCCGCCGCTGCCATGGTATCGACGCCGCTTTGTTTGCCTGCTACCCAGAGCAACCAGACCGCTGTGAGATAGAGCGGAAAGGCCATCACCTGTTTCAGGGTTTCCATCCAGGCACCGGGTTTAGGCAGCCAGCGTCTCGCCGTGTCGCTCATGCTAATGGCCACCATCGGAGCCGCCATCCCTATGCCGAGTGCAGCGAACACCGCCAGCGCCTCAAATGCCGGTTGGGTGAGGGCGTAGCCCAGCGCGCTACCCATAAAGGGCGCGGTACAGGGACTCGCCACCACCACCGCCAGCACGCCCGTAAAGAAGCTGCCCCGCGTGCCAGGTGCGGTCGCCAGTCCGGCACCGAGGTTCATCCATCGCCCGCCGAACAGCACGAGCCCCGATAGTGAAAGCCCCATAACCGCAAATAGATAGGCCAGCCCAATCACAAAGCCGGTGGACTGCAGCTGAAACCCCCAGCCTACCCAACGGCCGGCGCTTTGCAGGCTTATCAGCACGCTGGCAATTAACACAAAAGACGCCACGACCCCTGCGAGATACGCGAGGCCATGCCGGCGGTGCTCACGAGGATCACCCGTAGCAAAGCTCAGCACTTTGAGCGAGAGAATGGGGAATACGCAGGGCATGGCATTGAGGACAAGACCCCCGAGGAAGGCCAGACCCAGCGCCAGCAGCAAAGTCATATTCGGGCCGGTGGGGGCAGCGCCAGCGGCACTCCGAGGCTCGCGTTCAAAGCTTGTTGGCGTGACGGCACCCGTGACGACATCCACCAGCAGATGCTCGGTCTCCGGTGGATAGCACAGCCCGGCATCCGCACAGCCTTGATAGGTGATCGCGAGGGTCAGGCGAGTTGCGTCATCAGGGAGCGAGGCTGTTAAGTCCGCCTCATCGTAGTAGACCGAGACATCGCCAAAGAACTCGTCGGTTTTGTCTAGCGCAGGTGGAAAGCTAATTGACAGATTCGTCTCTGAGGACGCGTCTGCGTGCCTCACTTTGAACATGTGCTGGTAGAGGTAATAGCCCTCGGCGATTTGCCAGTAGAGGCGGAGCTGACCGTTTGCGGTCAGCGCGCCATCAAGTCGGTAGGCCTCGCGGACCGGCAGAAATTCACTTTGCTGTTGCAGCGCGGCGGCGAGGCTATTTTGTGCTTGTCCAATAGGGCTCTGCAGGATCATCGAGCAGGTCAGCACAAAAAAGCTCAGCCAAGCTTTGAGCCTGTAAGCCGATTTGATAGAGGCGGCGTCCCTGCCAATCATGTCCGCTTAGTCCTGGTGATAGCGCAGGCGCGTGCCGTGATCGAGAGAGAGCCGGATCTCGTCAGCGCTCAGCGCTTCGGGGAAGTAAACCCCCGACACCTTGGCGTCCATTAAGCTTGCGCCTTCGAGATTGGTTTCCCGGAAGTCGATGCCGCTGAGGTCGCAGTTGCGAAAGTACGCATTGGAAAAGTCGAGGCCGCGGGCGTTCATCCTGCGCAGATCTCGGCCCCGATAATCGCCGCCAGTGAGCTCACTGGTATCCAGACTGTCGCGATTGTCATTGAAGCCGTCGACATCTTCCTGGCGCAGCATTTGATACAGCGGGTCTGTCTTGATGACAGGTTTGATTTCTATGTCGCTCATACGCTGTGGTCTGTTCCTGTTGGGCGCTGACGAGTCAGTCACCAAAAAATTGACGGCGTAATGCGAGACAGGCGTCTCGCTCCAACCGCGGGCCGAAGTATTTTACTACTTCCGCCGCAGCAAGGGTGGCATATTCGGTAGCGCGCAGGTCGGTCTCCCCTCGCGATAACGCGTAGAGGAAAGCGCCGGCAAACATATCCCCGGCACCATTGGTATTCACCGCTTCAACCGGCTGCGCGGCCACCCGATGCAGCGTGTTGCCGTCCCAGGTCATCGCGCCCTCGGCACCCAGCGTGATGACGAAGCGTTTCGCCACCTGTTGGATGGCCGCTATGGCGCCCTCAAGGTCGTCGCACTGACCCCACTCTAAGGCCTCGGACTCATTACAGAACACCAGCTCCACAC
>JAAEZV010000119.1 GCA_018222695.1 Gammaproteobacteria bacterium | reverse complement strand
TTCGTGACCGATGGCATAGAGAGACCAGTCGAAATCGTGCTCAAATTGTTGCGGGCTAGCACGATATAGAGCTTGGTACTTTGATGGGAGTTATCATGGGGCTGTGCACCCTGCGATGCTTGCAATGGGCTAAGCAACGCGATGTGACTTAGGCCGATGAGATTTCCTTCACCGTTCGATACCCCATCAGCATCGCCTCAATGGCGTCCGCCGTTGGAGTTGGCGATGGTGATGACCCGGTAGCAGTAAGAGTGATCAATCGAATAAAAAATAAGGAGTTACGTCCAATGCAAGTCGCTCTAGCTGGAGTAGGCCGCGTGCTTCTCGGGTTGTATTTCTTGGTGCCCGGGATCGCGAAGTTCGCCGATTGGGAGCGCCATGTCACCCTTATGGAGACACATGAAATGGGGATGATCCCTTTGCAGCTGGCGGTTGCAGGGGTAGTGCAGGTGATCGGTGGTCTTTGCCTCATACTGAACAAGCAGGTGGTCATCTGTGCTCTCGGCTTTGTCACGACGATTCTACTGATCAATGTGAATCTGCACGACTTTTGGAACATATACGAAGGCGTTAATGCCGAGCGTGAGACGCAAAACTTTGTCAAGAATCTTGCTATTTTGGCCGGACTGCTGGTGCTAGCGGCCGCTAATATGACGCCCGAGGACCCTGTCGCTCGGGACTAACGCATCGATGACCCAAAAGCTTTTGGTCACGTCGCTTCAGATGGTGCTGACTCCAGGCGCTCCCGCTAGGGGCCTAAGTAGTGCGTCCTTGGAGTACTTTAGAGCTGAGCCGTCGATGACAAGTAGCTTTATACAGTGATTTCTCCAACCGCCCGATACCCCATCCGCATCGCCTCAATGGCATCCGCCGCCGGCGCCGAATCCGAGTTGGCAATGGTAATGCGCCCATGGGGTTGTCGCCCGATCGCGACAGAATCGCCTGGGCCCGCCACGGTGTACCCATGCGCCCATCGATTCACGGTAAGACTGGCCACATCGCGGTCAAAGTTGAAGTGTTTCGATGACAGCATGCCGCTGAAGTGCTCGCGGATCTCCGACTCGTAGTCTGAGAACTGCCTGCCTAACATCCGGTAGCGCGCCTCTTTGTATTGCTCTGCCCTCGGCTTACCCACCTCCTCGCTATAGGGGCAGCTAATCATCTGAATCACACAAGGGTCATCCGGGTGCTGGGTGTAGTCATAGCCACCGAGGCTGACAGGAAAGTCCATGAAAACAGTTTGATGCATATTACCCGGGCACATCGCGAGGCCAATCCCCTGTTCCTTGAACGCACGCCAGTTCCGCAGGCCCACGGTGGTGTATATCAGCGGGCTCTTCATTTGTTGCCGCAGTGCATCGGCCTGATGGGAAGGGAGGTCCGTGACGATGTGGGGAATCATCACGTTATAGCAGGCCATGACCACGTGGGTCGCAGAAACCTCATGGATTTCGTCTTCATTCACGTAGCGAATTGCCACATCCTCAGCGCTCCCAGCAGGGCCGCGATGATGAATATCGACTGCCGTGCTCCCCAACCGGATGCGGGTCGCCTGATCGCTGCGGTCCAGTTGTTGGTAATCAAACCGCGCGTTGACAAGTGATTCAGCGGTGTTTTCCTCGGCGACGTCGGGGATCAGGTATTTGACGAGCGTGCGGGCCACACCGGCATTGCCGTCGGGGAAGTGATGAATGTAAGGGTGTTCCTCGTCATAGACCGCCACCGGAGCGAAGCCCAGCGCGCCACACTCTTGGGCCTCACCGATGCTGATCAATTCTGTCCCGGCGTTGGACCAATCGATTCCTGAGTGTCGGGCCATTCGCAGCACCTCCGGATCGTTTACGCCAAGCGTGTGTTTCAGGTAGTCGAAGTAGTTGTGGCTGTATAGATAGGTCTTCAGTTCTTCCGCTGGCACGCCCAGCAAGTGCACGCCGCCTTTTAGGACCCGTAGCAGTTGCGCCTTGCCCTCAGCACTTAATGGCGCCGATGCGACTGCCTGCTCGTCGGACAGCGTTGCACCGGGCAGTCCCTCGATGTAGTTGTAGTAGTTGCAGAAAGGGTGCTGGACCACTGTGTTGCGCCCAAAGTGCTCTGCATTGAAATAGGTGGTCGCGCCGAGCCCATGGCGACTGTAGAAATCTTGATCAAAGGCCGTATCAAATCGGAACAGATCCACCCCGATATCACTAAATAACTGGCGAATGACGGGGTCGGCTGTGCGGGGTTCGACAAGCGTCTGAGAGCCGCCATAGGTAATCAGTTTGTTGCCATCGATCACATGTTCATTACGCTTGGCGTGGCCGCCGAAGTCGTCGTGGTTATCCAGAATCAGAATCTTTTTGTCGGGGCCGTGCTGCTGGCGATAAAAGACTGCCGCGGCCAGGCCGCTCAGGCCGGCACCAACCACTACCAGATCATAGTGTTCGCCCGTCTGGCGGACCTGTTCGACTTTCAGGCCACCGCCCCAGGCGTGTTGATGCGCCACGGCATTAGATCCTGGGTGGCTACCCCTGAGGCCTGTGAGGGCCGGGGGATATGTCAAAGGGTCTGATGCTTGTGAGAAGCGCGGGAACGCACCTGACAGGGAGCCGGCAATCGCAACGGCCGAGCCGTTAATAAAATCTCTGCGCTTAATGTGGCTCATGTCGGATTCACTTCGCTGAAAAAATTGAGTAGCTCTGAAAAGGCTATTCGCTCTCAGATTGATAGCCCACCTTCTAACAGAGGCCCTTTACCGTAACAGAATTTAACAAAGGGTCGTCGGCCATTCCCGGAGCACAAAAAAGGGGGCTTGCGCCCCCGTTTCGATTTTTGTGAACGCCTTAGAAGGAGATCGCAAACTCCGCGCCAAACGTGCGAGGCGGTGTCCACCAGCCGCGGGTAATCAGCGGGTGAATGGTGCCTTGCGCCAGTTCCTGCTCGTCGGTCAGGTTCTTGCCGTATACCGTAAGACGGTAGCGGTTATCACCCCACAGGTAGCTGATCTGGCCATCCAGCGACTCGATGGCGTCCATGTGTCCGATCGGATCGTTTGAAGGTTCCAGTTCTACCTCGTCGCGATAGCGGAACGAGAGCGAACCCTGCAGTGCACCCGGGCCAACATAGGCCGTGTAGGTGGTGCTGATACCAAAGGTGTTCTCAGGCACCTGTCGCGGGATCAGATCTGAGTTGTCCGTGACAATCTGGTCACCGTTAATATCGGCAAGGTACTTGTCGTACTCCGCATCGATATAGCCATAGTTGGCACGTAAGAACCAGTTCTCAGTGATCTGGTAGCTCATTTCCATCTCGATACCAAAGATTTTTTGGGTCGCAGCGTTTCGAACTACTGTAGCCACATTGGACAAGTTGATCGGAATCAAGATGGATTCCTGCTTGTCCTCGTAGTCACTGAAGAACACGGTGGGATTAAAGGTCAGCTTGCCACCAGCGAGTGTTGTCTTCAGACCCAGTTCGTAGTTCTTCACGTACTCTGGTTCAAAGGTAGGGTCACAGCAGTCAAAGTTCGCCTGCCGTCCAAAGAACCCACCACTCTTGAAGCCTTCTGCGTATGAGGCCCACGCCATCATATCGTCATTGATCTGCCAGCGTAACGAGGCGCTTGGCGTAAACTCTTTCCACTCATCGCTGTAAGCTTTTGGATCCAGCAGTGGCGGGATTGGGTCGCCTTTGCTTGGGTCGTAGAAGACGCCGCCATTACCACCAATGAAGTCTTTCTCCTCTCTCGTGTATCGACCACCCACAGTCAACGTCCACGCGTCATTGAATGCGTAATCCATTGAGATAAAGCCGGCGATAGACGAGGTTTCCTGCTCTTGCCCGTTACTACTTGAGATGGTGAAAGGCAGGGTTACGCCCGGTCCCAAGGCGCCGATGAGCCCGAGGGTCGCGTGCAGATCGTAAACATCCCACCGTTGCACGTAGTCGACATCAAATGAGTAGATGCCCGCTTGAAATTGAAATGGGCTGTCAGTCGTGCTCATTACTCGCAATTCGTGACTGGTTTGCTCCCAGTCATTGAAGAAGTTCATGCGCAGCATCGGGGCGGGCGAGCCGTCGAAATCCTGCATGTTCTGCTCATCCTGCTCACGGAAGCCACCGATATAGGTCATGAGGAGACCATCGGTGATCTGCCAGTTGGCAGTCACGATATTGGTGTCGTAGTTATTGTCGCTAAAGTTGGTGCCGTCTGACGAGTTGTGGGTCTCGTCATCAGCGGTATTGCTATAGCACTGACCGTAAACAAGGCAGGTCAAGTCGGTTGCGTCGTTGGTATTGACATAAGCGCCCTGATCACTCTGGTCCTTCATCTTCTCGTAGTGCCACTTGATGTCGAAGTTGTCGGTCGGAGCCCACTTCATGGCAAAGCCGTAGTTGAGGATGTCGTCCTCACCCACGTCTTTTTCGAGCGTTCTGTTGTATACCCAGCCGTCATTCTTGATCTGCGCGCCGAACAATTTCACGCCCAGCTTGTCTTCGATGAGCGGTACGTTGACGACACCTTTGATGTCTTCACGACCGTACTCATCGACCGTTAGGCTGATGTCGCCGCCCCACTCCATGGTGACGTCACCACGGATGATGTTGATCAGGCCGCCGGTGGTGTTCTTGCCGAACAGGGTGCCCTGAGGGCCACGGAGTATCTCGATGCGCTCGATGTCAAAGTTTTGCATCAATACGCCGCTCGCCGTACCCAAGAACATACCATCCAGAATCACACCAATGGGTGGGTCCAAACTCTTGTCGTAGTCAGTGGTTCCTACGCCGCGGATATTGATAAACGCGGTGCTGCCCGCTCCGGGGTAGCGACGAATGAAAGTATTCGGGCTAAAGGTCTGCAGATCCTCGAGTCGTCGAACTTGCGCCTGGCCAAGCTCTCGGGTAATTGCGGATACCGAGACGACGACATCCTGCAGGGATTCATCCCGGCGGGTCGCGGTCACGATAACCTCTTCCAGCGCCAGATCGTCCTGAGCCAACGTGGGAATGCTCTGGAACCCTGCCGCGATCGCCGCAGCGCAGGCTGCAACGGCCAGCCGCTTTGGCGTCTTGAACATCGATGGATGGTGCTTACTTATCATTATCACTACCTCTCTGATGGTGAACTACTGCTCTGGTTTATTGTGGTTAAACGTTCTTGTGGCTGCCCCCTCTCTTTGCCACATTCCTCCTTGATTTAGCTCGCTCTATGAGCTGGTATTGATTGCTCTTTGATGGTTCTTCTTCTTGACACTTTTGTTGTAGAAGAGAGCAGATCAGCCAGCCACTTGGCAGTCTCCGTTTCGCAGAACGGCATAAGATCAACGCAGTGTTTGATGATGGCCTGGCGTTTTAGCGTATCCGTTGAAATCAGACCCTTTTGCCACATTAAGGTTACGCCCCACTGGCTGGCGGACAGTAATTGCGACAGTTGCTGGCAATCGGTTCCGGGAAGCAGCTGATCCTCTGATTCAGCAATGAGTAGAGCCTCATAGAACCAGTGCTGCGTAATGCCGATACGATGATGTGTGGCTTCCTCCTCGGCACTAATGCCGACAACGACCGATATCGCTGACTCCATAAATTCCGGTGATTGCGCAAAGGTATCCATGGTGCGCCGCGTGAGCTCCAGAATCCTTGAGATCCCCGCCGGCGCGCCCATCACACTCAAGCTGCTTTGGGTATCGGTTCTGGTTTGTGCGGCGGCGGCGAGCAAGAGTCCTTTACGGCTTTTAAATAGGTTGTAGAGAGTCTTGGTACTGACATCACTGAGT
>JAAEZV010000118.1 GCA_018222695.1 Gammaproteobacteria bacterium | reverse complement strand
CGAGGCGAGCCTGATGCGACCGCAGTCGAACACATATAGCTTGGGGCCAGTGGCGTCGCCGCCCGCGGCCATGGGTGCCTCTGCTGCCGTGTCGGACTGTTGCTGGCAAGCAATGAGTCCGATGCTCAAAAACAAGATCAGTAGCTGCTTCATAGTTGATCCCCACATTGCTCAATTTCCTGATGGCTTCGAGCTTGGCGTAATCAAATAATAGCCGCAACCGGTCGGTCGGCGTCAGCAGCAACCCCGTATACTGGACCATATGCCTGCCGCGCTCGACATTCTCCAGCAAACCTTCGGTTACCCCAGCTTTCGCGGCCCCCAGGAAACGATTATTCAAACGATCGTCGAGGGAGATGACGCACTCGTACTGATGCCCACGGGCGGCGGAAAATCGTTGTGCTATCAGATCCCCGCATTGGTCAGGCCCGGCTGCGGTGTTGTGATCTCCCCTTTGATTGCGCTGATGCAGGATCAGGTTAACGCCATGCGCGAGCTGGGGGTGCGGGCCAGCTTTCTCAATTCCACCCTCGATGCGGCCACCGCGGCCGATGTGGAGCGCGCACTTGTAGAGGGTGAGCTGGACCTCCTCTACATCGCTCCCGAGCGGCTCACCCAAAGCCGAACGCTGGACTTGCTCAAACGCTGTGAGATCGCGCTGTTTGCGATTGACGAGGCGCATTGTGTATCACAGTGGGGCCATGATTTTCGTGCCGACTACCTGCAGCTGAGTTTGCTGCACGAGCAGTTCCCTGCCGTACCGCGCATAGCACTCACCGCCACCGCCGACGAGCAAACCCGGCTCGAGATTGCGGCGCGCCTGCAACTCGAGGATGCCGCCCGCTTTGTGGTGGGCTTTGATCGCCCCAATATCCGCTACCGCATTGGCCTCAAGCACAACGCACGGCAGCAGCTGCTGGCGTTTTTGAAAGCAGAGCACCCGCAGGACGCAGGCATTGTGTATTGCCTGTCGCGCAAAAAAACCGAAGAGACCGCCAGCTGGCTGACCACCCAAGGCTTTACCGCCCTGGCCTACCACGCTGGGCTCCCGGCAGAGGAGCGCGCAGCGCATCAAGCGCGCTTTTTGCGAGAGGAGGCCGTGGTGATGGTGGCCACCATTGCCTTTGGCATGGGTATTGATAAGCCCGACGTGCGCTTTGTGGCGCATCTCGATTTACCCAAGACCATCGAGGCCTACTATCAGGAGACCGGCCGTGCCGGCCGCGATGGCGCCCCCGCCAACGCCTGGATGATTTATGGGCTTCAGGATGTGATCAAACTGCGGCAAATGATGCAGGGGTCGCAGGGCAGTGAGCAGCACAAGCGCATCGAGCAACACCGCTTAAACGCGATGCTCGGCCTGTGTGAGATCACCAGCTGCCGACGCCAGGCGTTGCTCGACTATTTTGGGGAGACCTACCCCGAGCCCTGCGGTAACTGCGACGGCTGCTTAGAGCCCGCGCAAACCTGGGACGCCACCGAGGCCTGCCGCATGGCGCTCAGTGCCGTGGCCCGCACGGGCGAGCGCTTTGGGGTGAATCATTTAATCGATGTGCTCAAAGGCAAAGAGACCGACAAAATCTGGCAGTTTGATCACCATCACCTGCCCACCTTTGGAGTCGGGGACGCACTCGACAACAACCAGTGGCGGTCTGTATTCAGGCAGTTGGTGGGCCGGGGCTATTTATCGGTCGACCTGCAGGGCTACGGGGCACTCAAACTGCAAGAAAAGTGCCGGCCGCTGCTACGCGGTGAGTGCGACATTGCGCTGCGATTAGACCAAAAGCAAAAGGTGGCCAAGCGGCAAACCAAAACCCCACTCCCCGAGGACATCAATGTGGCCATGTGGGAAGCACTGCGGGAATGCCGGCGCGAACTCGCCGAGGAGCAGAGCGTGCCGCCCTATGTGATTTTCCATGACAGCACGCTGGTAGAGATGTGCTCGGTGGCGCCCAAAACGCTAGATGCCTTCTCGAGGCTCTCGGGCGTGGGCGAGCGCAAGCTCATGAAGTACGGCGAGGCGTTTATCGCGGTCATTAAAAACACCGAGCAAGAGCAGTTCGGCTAGCGCCTGCTGTGACCACGCCGCCAAAAACCGGCCCCGTTGATGTGCTGGCGCAGTACCACCCGCTGATTATTGAGGGCATGGGCGGCTACGACCCCCGCGACCCCGAGCCTATCGCGCGGCAGATCACCTTCCAGCTGCGCGAGCGATGGCAGGCCCAGCCCCCCACTAAGCCCGTCATGCTGCTTACGCAGGGTGACCCGATCGAAGAGCGGGGTATCTCGGCCATCACACGACACCTTGCCGATGAATTGGGTGTCCCCCGGGCAATGGTGTTTTTAGATCCCGACATTGCCGATTATCACAAGCCCAATGCGGACCATCAGGGGGTGATCCTAGAGATCTCCTACTCGGCGCTCGTAAGCCTGCTCGAGGGCGAGCACGCTGGCGTGATAAGCACGCTGGAGCAGGCGATTGATACGGCCCTGGCCGAGAAGGATCAGCAGCGAGAGACCGAGGGCAAAGCCCCCCTGCAAAGCTATTACCGAGATTTCGCCATGCTTCAGGAAGTCACCAAAGCCGCGTGCAATGTGATCTGTGGCGACCTCACCGTCGCGCACACCAGCGCTGAGATCAGCCCGTTTTCCGTGACGAGTTTTTACGAGCTGGGTTTGGCACTAGGGCTGATCGACGCCGCGCAGATCGTACCCTTTGAGGGTTAATCTGAGGTCGCCGGGGATCGGGGGTTACACACCGGAAGCTTCCAACGCGTCGAGTGCCTCCTGCTGCACCAGCCACTCATTCTCAAGTTCGGCTAACTCACCCTTCAGCTGTCCTTCTTGCTTCAGTAGCTCAGCCAGTTCACTGCCGGCGTTTTCAGCATAAAGATCACCGTCGGCCAATTTGCTTTGTAGCGCTTGCAGTGACTGCTGCCCTTTTTCAATACGCTGCTCAAGCTGTCGTAACGATTTTTTGAGCGGCTGCAGTTGGGCGCGTTGATTCGCCGCGGCCTGGCGGCGTGTCTTGCGGTCGCCTGAGTCCTCTAGAGCAGCAAGGGGAGCAGGCGCCGCTGCCTCTGCTGGGTTGGAGGACAAGACCCATTTTTCGTAGGTTTCTACGTCGCCGGCGTAGTCATCCACGGTGCCATCATTTACCAGCAGCAACTGCTCCACCGAGTTGCGTAGCAGGTGCCGGTCGTGACTCACCAGCACGATAGCGCCGGCGTAATCCTGCAGTGCCACTTCTAAGGCGTGGCGCATATCGAGGTCTAAATGGTTGGTGGGCTCATCCAGAATCAGCACATTGGGTGCCTGCCACGCCACATGGGCGAGTGCGAGGCGGGCTTTCTCGCCGCCCGAGAAGGGCCGAATCGCTTCCTTGGCCCGGTCGCCCCTAAAATCGAAGCCGCCGAGAAAATCCAGAATCTCCTGATCCCGGGCCTTGGGCGAGAGCCGCTGTATATGTAAAAACGCGCTGGCGTCGAGGTCGAGCACCTCGAGCTGCTGCTGATCAAAGTAGCCAATTTGTAGATGCGCGCCCTCGGTGCGCTCACCGCTCATCAGCGGCAGTTCTCCGGTCAGGCTTTTCAGTAAGGTGGTCTTGCCGGCACCGTTTTTACCCAACAGCCCAATACGATCCCCCGGGCTTAACGACACCGACACCTTTGTGAGCACCGCGCGCTCACCGTGGCCGAGGGATGCGTCACTCAGGGTCAGCAATGGATCGCTCACCTTGCCCGGTTGCGGAAAACTAAAGCTGAAGGGCGAGTCGACATGTGCCTGCGCCACTTTTTGCATGCGCTCGAGTTCTTTGAGGCGCGATTGCGCCTGACGTGCCTTGGTGGCCTTGGCCCTGAAGCGGCGCACGAAGTCCTCGATGTCGGCGATGCGCCGCTGCTGTTTGTCATACTGTGCCTGCTGCTGCGCCATCTGCTCGGCGCGCTGGCGCTCATAGTCAGAGTAGCCACCGCGGTAGGCGGTGAGCGCTTGGTGGGCGATTTCCAGCGTGCGCTCGCAGGTGGCGTCGATAAAGTCGCGGTCGTGGGAGATCATCAGCAGCGTGCCGCGATAACCCTGCAGCCAGCTTTGCAGCCACAACGTGGTGTCGAGGTCCAAGTGGTTGGTGGGCTCATCGAGCAGCATCAGGTCCGAGGGCGCCATCAACGCTCGGGCCAAATTCAGCCGAATACGCCACCCCCCGGAAAAGCTCGACATCGGGGCGTCCATTTTTTCTTGCTGAAACCCAAGCCCTAATAACAGCTGCTCCGCGCGGCGCTCGGCGCTGTAACCGTCGAGCTCTTCCATGCGCTGATGCAGCGTGGCCGATTGCTCATACTCCCCGGCCGCGTCGGCGGTCGCGAGATCCTGTAGCACCTGATAGAGCACCTCATCACCGGCAATCACATAGTCCCGCGCGGTGAGATCGCTGGTCTCAGTCTCTTGCGCCATATGCGAGATGCGCAGGCCTTTCAGCCCACGAATGTCACCCGCATCGGCCTGAAGGTAATCAAGCAACAGCGCAAACAGGCTGGATTTACCGCAACCATTGCCGCCAATAAGGGCCAGTTTTTGGCCCGGCTGTAGCGTGGCTGATGCATCCGAAAACAGGAGCTTTTGGCCCCTGCGCAGGGCAATGTTCTCGAGAATAATCACATCGCTAGCCCTGGCGTTCTCGCTGAATGCGCCACAGTTCAGCGTACTGACCGTTGGCTGCCAGCAAATCTTGGTGGGTGCCCTCTTCCACCACCGCGCCGTGCTCCATCACCACAATGCGGTCGGCATCCACCACGGTCGAGAGCCGGTGCGCAATCACCAGCGCCGTGTGCTGTCCGGCTAACGCGCGGAAGGCGCTCATCACCGCCTGTTCCGAGTGGCTGTCGAGGCTCGATGTGGCCTCGTCAAACACCAGAATCGGGGCATCTTTTAGCACCGCTCGGGCAATCGACACCCGCTGCCGCTCTCCTCCGGATAGCTTTAGCCCGCGTTCACCCACCACACTCTCAAGCCCATCGGGCAAACGCTCAATCACATCGCCCAAAAAGGCGGCCTCTATCGCCTGCTCTACCTCGTCGTCCGTTGCAGTGGGTCTGCCGTAGCGGATGTTCTCCCGGAGCGTGTCGTTAAACAGCACGCAGTCCTGGGGCACCACCGCAATGGCGCGCCGCACTGAATCCAAACTCACCGAGCGAATGTCGGTCCCGTCGATCTCCACAGCGCCCTCGGTGGGATCGTAAAAACGAAATAACAGTTTGCTCAGGGTGGATTTGCCCGCACCACTCGCACCCACCAGCGCCACGGTCTCGCCCCCGGCGATGGTCATATTGAACTGCTTGAGTACCGGGTTACCCGGCGCGTAGGCAAACCCCACGTTGGCAAAGCGGACGCAGCCCTCCGTGACCGACAGCGTTTTGTCCATGGGTGCGGGCTGCAGCGAGGGCGCTTCCTCCAATACCTCGAACAGCCGTTCGATATTGGCCATAGCACCTTTGATCTCGCGATACACAAAGCCCAGAAAGCCCAGCGGCATAAAAAGCTGCAGCATGAACTGGTTCACCAAAATGAAGTCGCCGAGCGTCATGATGCCCTGGTTGACCGACACCGCGGCCATGCCAAGCATCAGGGTCTGACTGGCCGCAATAATGAGCGCCTGGCCGCCGTTTAAGGCAAACAGCGACAATCGGTTTTTGCGGCGCGCCTGCTCCCATACATCCAGCGAGACGTCGTAGCGTTCGGCCTCGTAGGTCTCGTTATTAA
>JAAEZV010000117.1 GCA_018222695.1 Gammaproteobacteria bacterium | reverse complement strand
TGCCGCTCTCCTTCCACAGAAACGCCACGGCATCGAGCCTGAACACCCGCACGCCGGCATCCAGTAACTCGCGAATGATGCTGACGAACTCCACGACCACCGCGGGGTTCGCGAAGTTGAAGTCGACCTGATCGGGACTGAAAGTACACCACACGGCCCGCTCGCCCTGCTCCGTGACCACAACATTCAGGAGCGGCGTAGTCCGGGGCCTCACCACGTGGCTGGTATCGAAGGTCTCATCCGGAGCGAAAAAGTAATCCTCGCCGGGGGCCTCACCCTTACGAAAGTTCTCGAACCAAGCCGACCGACTCGAGCAGTGGTTGAGCACGAGGTCCGCCATCAGCCGATAGTCGACACCCAACCGGGTGATGTCCGACCAGGTGCCGAGCGCTTCGTTGACGCTCGAGTAATCGAGCACCGCAAAGCCATCATCCGAGGTCCAAGGGTGGAAGGGCAGCACATGCACCCAGCTCACCAGTGCGCCCAATCGTTGTGTTAAGAATCCGTGGAGGGTCTTGAGGGGCGCCTCATCACCATTGAGTAGTGAGTCGCCATAGGTGATCACCGCCACATCGGTCTCGTCCCACAGGTTGCGATGCGCCGGCGGCGGCGACTGCGCGGCACTCAGCTGCGCGGCGTCGAGTAACCGGTCAACCCAACCGTCCAGCGAGCCGTCTGACACCGCATCGCCGTAGACCGCGGCAAGGTGCTCCCGCAGCCGTTGGGATAGCGTGCTGATCATCCCCGGGCGACTTTTGGCAGCTCGGGCGTGGCAGAGAACTCCTCGTGATCGTCCTCTACCGCTGCGATCAGTTCGTCAAAGATGTCGGGCATGGCGCTGAATACCCGGTTCCAGGTGGGAATAAAGGGCACCTCGGAAGAGCGCTCCAAAAACTGCACCCCGGCCTCGAGAATGTTCTCGGCGAACAGCTCGATCGCCTCCTCTTCCCTGTGAATGTCAAAACTCAACCCATTCATGATCGCATCGTTGCGATACGTCTCGATCAAATCGAGCGCCATCCGATAGTAGGTGGCTTTTAATGTACGGAACGTTTCCTGATTGAACACCGTGCCCTGAATCGCCAGCTTGCGATAAAGGGATCGAGCGATATCGAGTGACATGCGCGACAGGCCCGCGTTCTGATCATCCAATGACAGGTCTTGGTGCTTGTGGTCATAGTTGTCGGCGATATCGACCTGGCAAATCTGCTTGTTGCTGTTGCTGCGGTAGACCTCGGAGACCACGCCGATCTCGAGACCCCAGTCGGTGGGGATTCTCAGATCACCGAGCAGACGCTTTCGAAACGCAAACTCACCCGCGAGAATGTACCGGTAACTGTCCAAGTAATTCAGGTACGGCGATTCGCCGACGATGCGCTTCAGCGCGCGGATCATCGGCGTCACCAACAACCTGCACACCCTGCCGTTTATTTTGTTTTCGGAGACCCGAGGGTAATAGCCCTTACAAAACTCGTAACCAAAAAGCGGATGGGCCACCGGATAAATCAGCCGCGCCAACAAGCTGCGGTCGTAGGTCAGGATGTCACAGTCGTGCAGCGCGATCGCCTCCGCCCGGCCGGTGGCCAATGCATAGCCCATGCAGTACCAGACGTTGCGCCCCTTGCCGAGTTCCTGTGGCGCAAGGCCCGCCTCCTGCAACCGCGCATCAATGGCTTTTAGGCGCGGACCGTCGTTCCACAGCACGCGATGGTGCTGTGGCAGATCGGCAAAGAAGCTCAGCGCGTGCTGATATTCATCCTGAGTCGCCCGATCAAGACCGATCACAATCTGTGACAGATAGGGAACCGATTTCAGCTCCTGAATAATCGCGGGCAGCGCGGGTGTCTCTATTTCCGAATATAGCGACGGCAGTATCAAACCCAGAGGGCGTCGCTCACTGAACTGCAGCAGGTCTTGCTCCAGATCTGCGGTGGAGCGTTCACCTAGGTTATGCAGCGTAGTGATGGTGCCGTTTTGATAAAAGTCGGTCACGGTCTTCCTCCTCTTCCACCCGCGTAATAAGCGCTTCCAGGCCCTCAGCCCAGCCTGCCGGACCCAAGGCATCGCTGATCACCAACCCGCCTTGGCGCCGCAGGCTGAGCAGTTCATTGACCGGGGATCGCACCAACAGTGCGAGATCCGTCACCTCGAGCATCTCCACATCATTCTCGGCGTCTCCCGCCGAGAGGCTCACCGCCGCGCTAAACCCCGGTCGCTCCCTGCGGATTTTGTGATGCAGCCAGCTGACCGCCTCAGCCTTACCACCAGAGGCCAAGACATGAACGCAGCGACCCCCCTGAACGCAGCGCATATCCAGCGTCTCGACCTGATCGGCAAATGCTTTGCGATCCGCGGGGGTACCTAACCAGATCAGCGTCTCGCAATGCTCGCGCTGCTTTGCCCGCGCCGCGCCGTCAAGATCGAGGCCCGTCACCGCAGCAACCTGTTTGTCGGACAGGTCACAGAGCGACTGGTAACGGTTGCCCCACTCGATGCTCAAAATAGCCAGCTGGCGGCGGATCATGCCGCGAGAGGGACCAAAGCTGTGGCACCAGGCATCGGCATCACTTTCTGAACCCGCGGGGCGCTCGAGACCCCAATCCTGCGGCACCCAGATCGCCGCGCCGTTCTCAATAATCATGGGGCCATCGATGTCCAGGGTCTGCATCAGATTCTCTGTCTCTGCACGTGTTTTGCTCGTGCAGGGAATGATCGGGATGCCGCGATCCTTGAGCGCCCTGATGGTTTCCAGCGCCTCATCGAAGGCGTAGGTGTGATGGTCCAGCAAGGTGCCATCGAGGTCGGTATAGATCACTGCACTGCTCATGCCGCGACCTCCGTCAACCACATGCGCTCCACCGAGCGATCCGTCGCCAGTTCCCAGACAAAGTCGGCCCGATCAGGGAGTGTCTTCAACGCATGCTCGGTTAACCGCTGGTAATGCAGGACGAAGTCCGCCACCTCCGAGCGACTCATGGTGGGGTCGGGCTTGTCGGGGTGATCCTTCTGGAATTGCTCGGACAGGCGCTGCTCCTGTTGCCAGCGCCACTCAAATACCGCATCAAAGCTGGGCGCTTGCAGCAACAGGAGCGCATCCAGCTGACCAAACACGTCCCCGTATCCGTTAGCGAGCTGCCGGTTGACCTCGCGTCGCCAGACCAAGGATGGATCCTGTTCAGCCTCCATCGGGTTTATCGGCACCTCCAGCTCGCTCTCACTTTGAGGCGAGAGGCCAACGCACCACCCTTCAAGGAAAATCAGCTGCACAGGCGCACTCACTTGGCGCCAATGCACCAATTCGGTGCGATCATCAAGGGCTTTGTCGAATGCCGGCAGGGGCACCGCGCCCCCGGGCCCTGATTGGCGCAGTGCGGAAATCGCCTCATTCAAGAGTGCCAGATCATGGGTGCCCGGCACCCCTCGGGTGGCAAACAGCGGATGAATCGATTCCGCCAAGGCAGCTCTCGCGGCTTTGGTGAGGTAAAAATCATCCAGAGAGAGCACCACCGTGGAGACACCGTGGACCTCGCGCATCACCTTGGCCATGAGTGCCACCAACGTACTTTTGCCAGAGCCCTGACAGCCGCTAAACCCAACTAGTGGCGGGGTTTCAGCGGTTTTCGCGCGTTGCGCCAGACTCCGGGTAACGCCGGCATGCCACCCCATAAAATTGAAGGCGACGCTATCTGGTAACGACGCCTCTTGAAGAAATCTCGCCAGCACTATTTGCAGTGCCGCACGGGTGTTTTGTTCATCATCCATAATGTTTTCCGTCCACTTTGTTAAACCAGTGTTCCTCTTGTCACGTTATCCGTCCTGATAACGCGCCCCCTTTTTTACGCGCTAAGTGCACCTCAGCCCGCAGGGACGCCGCGGATTTGTCTCGCCGCATCGCGCCCCAAGCATTAACAATGCAAGCACCGTGCCTATTTTGACCAAAAACGAGCAAATGACCGTAATTCGTTAGACTGAAGTGGACAAAACGCCAACAATCGCACCTCGAGTGCGGTGTGGCAGAGGTCAGGAACCATGCAAAGCGCTCTTTCTGTGTACATGGGCAGTGAGGCCGCCAAAACCATCGGCGAGCGGGGTTGGCAGTCAGCCCCCTTTAGCACCCTGATTGGCGCGTCGGGCGGCCCCAAGTGGCTCATCCTCTCAGAGCTGGACAAGGTGCTGGGTCAAGCGCTTTTGCTGGGGCGAAGCGAACCGATGACGTTGTTGGGGTCTTCGATCGGCACATGGCGCCACGCCTGTCTGAGCCTCAATGATCCCGGCGCAGCGATTTCACGACTGCAACAAGCCTACCTGTATCAGGAATACAGCTGTGCGAGACCTTCGCCCATTGAGGTCAGCGAGGTCGCAGAGCGGATGCTGCGGGAAGCGCTTGGGCCAGAGGGTGCGCACCAGGTAGCGGCGCACCCAACCCTGCGCAATGCGATCGTCACCGCACGGGCCAAAGGCTTAGCGCGGGGTGAAAGCGGTTGGCGTTTGGGGATGGGCATGGCGACTGCGACCCTCGGCAACGCCATTAGCCGCAAGGGGCTGGAAGTGTTATTCGATCGCGTCGCCTTTTGTCATGGCGAGCTCAGCACACTGCCGTTTGCCGACGGCTTCAACACCCAGCTGACAGCCATTAACGAGTTGAATCTGATCCCGGCGCTTAAAGCGAGCGGCGCCATCCCCTTTTTGATGCAGTGCGAACCCACCATCCCCGGCGCCTCCGGCGGGCCTTTCTGGGACGGGGGGATCATTGACTACCACTTCACGCTCAAGGCTAACCAGACACCGGGTTTGGTGCTTTACCCGCACTTTCGCGACCGGCTGACGCCAGGCTGGTTCGACAAGCTGCTCCGCTGGCGGACCCCCCACCGATCGGTGATCGACCAGCTGGTGTTGATGTGTCCGAGCGACGCGTTTCTTGCGCAACTGCCGCACCGTAAGATTCCTGACCGCGGCGACTTTCGCGTGATGTCGCCCTCAGAGCGGGTCGCCTATTGGGAGACCTGTGTTCGCGAGAGCGAACGACTGGCGGAGGCTCTTAGCGACCTGATCAACGGTGACGATGCACTGCGTGGAGTGACCGTGCTGTAACGCCAAGCGCCTAGGTCGAACGAATCAACTCACTGATCGCCGCGCTCAGCTCACGGTGGCAAGACTCCTGCAGGAAGTGACCGCCCCGTGGGAACATCTGATGTGGCAGCCCCGTTGTGCCCGGCACACGCCCGATAAAGCTCTTTTCCGCCCCCCGTGTCACCGGGTCGTCCTCGGTAAACAGGCAGAGAAACGGCTTGTCGAATTGCAAAAAGAATTCCCAGGCTTTTTTTTGCGCCTCAAGCGAAGGGTCGGTGGGTAAGGTCGGCACCTGGCTGGGCATGGCGCGCGGACCCATCTTGTAACGGGCATGGGGGAACGGGGCCTCATAAGCGCGACCCAATGGCGTGATGGGTCGAAGGGCGGTTCCCAGATACTGATTCAGCAGCACGCGCGGCGCGACCTTCCAGGTTGCGGGCGCATTGATCATCATTTCCATCATAAAGCCGGCAGGCATATCTGCCGTGTTCCAGCAAAATTTTTGCCAGTGAGCAAAACCCATAGGGAACGCATCGGGCTCATTAACCACCCCCCTCAGGCGCGACAGCGCGAAGGCCATGTCGCGGAAGCTGAGCCGCTGCCCGTCCTGCCGGAACGCCATGACCTTCTCGACAATGTCCTGCTCAAGGTCGGCGTTCAAAGGTAGCCCGGTGTTACCGACTACGACCCGGGCAAAGCGATCGGGGTGGTCGACCACCATCCGCAGACCAATCAAGCCACCCCAGTCC
>JAAEZV010000116.1 GCA_018222695.1 Gammaproteobacteria bacterium | reverse complement strand
GCGATGGCAGGCGACAGATGCGATCAAGGTTGACTACATTTTCGGATCTTACGAGTCTGATGAGACAATCATCTCCAACTGGGACGGCACGCCGGAATTTCTTTACGGTACTACCCGGCCTGCGACCTACGAGCAAACCACGCACGAGCTCAGGGTCTCTTGGGATAACGGCGGCCCCATCAACGCCGTTGTCGGCGGTTATCTATGGGATTCGGAGTATGAAATTCCTCTGCGTAGCTGGGTAGGCTTCGTCGTGCCGGGTGTCATTCTGGATCTGCTCCAGAAATCTCGTCAGGAGAGCGAGTCTCAGGCGATCTTCGCGGACGTTGACTGGCGAATTAGTGATGCCTTGACGGTCAACTTCGGCGGTCGCTACACCAAGGACGACAAGGAGACCGTGCAGACCGGCATGGTGAATGCGTCCAATGATGAAACCTGGAACGAGTTCACGCCGCGAGTGGGTGTGCGCTACGAGTTCTCTGACAACATCATGGCCTACGCAACCTACTCAACCGGTTATCGCGCGGGCGGTTTTAACGGCCGGGTGAACTCGGTTGAGGAGGCTATTCAGCCCTACGATCCCGAGACGGTCGATAACATCGAAGTGGGCTTTAAGTCCGAGTGGATGGACAGTCGTGTGCGGTTCAACGCCTCTTACTTCGTCATGAACTACGACGACAAGCAGGAAGAACTGCAGTTGCCCTCCGATACCGGTACGGGTCAAAAGACGGTAGTGACCAATGCTTCCGAGGCGACGATTCAAGGTTTGGAACTGGAAGCGCAAGCTTTGATTGGAGAGGGCTTCTCCTTGCGCGCGAATATCGGGTTCCTGGACACCGAGTATGACAACTTCCAGTACACCGACGCAGTGTCCCTAGAGACCGTTGACCTGAGCTATCTGGAGTTCCGCAGAGCGCCGGATGTAACGGCGACGGTGGACGGCACCTACGAGTGGGATACCTCAACAGGCCGGGCATGGGTGCGTGCCTCGTATCACTTCCTCGGTTCTCACTGGGTTAACGTGACCAACTCACCAGAGCTCCGTAACGAGAGTCAAGGTTTGCTCGATGCTTCTGTGAACTGGGAGTTCAATGACTGGCAGTTCAGCTTTTTTGGCCGCAACCTGACCGACGAGGATGGTTATACCCACGGGTATGACGTGGCAGGCTTGTGGTCATACTCGGCGGTTCGTCCGCCCAGGACTTATGGCCTGGAAGCGATTTATCGATTTGGCGACTGATAACAGTAGCTGATTGATACACAGTGCGCCCGAACGAGATCTCTATCGTTCGGGCGTTTTTATTAAGGCCTAGGTGAGGTTTTCAGCACGGTGCTGCTGCCTGGGTAGAGGCTGAGTGAACGGAGAAACCAATGGATAAGCGTCTAGAGGGTAAAGTCGCGGTCATTACGGGTGCCGCCAGCGGTATTGGTGCGGCAACGGCAAAGACTTATGTAGATCACGGTGCACGGGTGGTATTGGGCGACATTCAGGATGAGGCGGGCGAGAGTATGGCCGCCGCGCTGGGTGGCGCGAGCCACGCCATCTTCAGGCACTGCAACGTGACAAGTGAAGCGGAGGTGGAAGCGCTGGTTGAGGCGGCGGTATCTGAGTTTGGGCAGATCGACATTATGTTCAACTGTGCGGGCATCGTCGGCGCGTTAGGACCGATGTCAACGACGCCAGCGGAAGAATGGAAGCTGACTATCGATATTATGATTAATGGCGTTTTTTACGGCATGAAACATGCTAGCCGGCATATGAAAGAAGCCGGCTCGGGTTCCATTATTAGTATGTCGAGCACCGCGGGTGTCATGGGCGGCCTCGGACCCCATGCCTACGCGGCAGCAAAACATGCCGTTGTGGGGATGACGAAAAACCTTGCGGCCGAAGTCGGTGGGTACGGCGTGCGCGTGAACTGTATCGCTCCCGCAGGCATGGCAACGCCGATGGTGGCAGATGTCATGACCGGGGATCATCAGAACCTGGAGGAGACGATTGCTACTCTCGCTGCGCTGTCTCCTCTTAAGGGTCGCGCGGGTCTGGCGCAGGACGTGGCCAATGCGGCGCTTTGGTTGGCCAGCGATGAGTCAGGCTATACCAGTGGTTTGACTCTGACGGTGGATGCGGGGGCTACAACAGGCTCCACCGCAGAACCGCCGGCGTTTGCCGAATATGCGCCTATGGTGCGTGAGGCGGGGAGAAAGGGCGTCGACTGACGAACCGCCCTCGCTACTGTGGCACGCTGAAAACGAACAGTCCCTGGCCATCCGGGGGCTGATAAATATCGGGGAAAATCACCGCAGTCAGCGCCCGAAATACCCCGATACCCGCCGGAATTGCAACGAACTGTCTACCCGCGGCCTCATAGGTAATGGGGTAGCCATGGGCCGGTGCAGGCAGGCGAGTGGACCACAATCGCTCACCCGTCTCCGTATCGAAAGCCTGAAACTGCCTGTCTAAATCGCCAATAAACAAAAGACCACCATCTGTCGACAGGGCGCCACTCAAAAACAATGCGGGCTGTTCAATTTTCCAGCGAACCTCCATCGTGCGCACATCGATCGCCAGCAGGGCGCCCGCTAAGCCCTCTTTTCCCGGCATGGGGTAGGTGGCGACATCGGCACCATAGCCACCACCGCCGGGTCCTAAATTCACCTCACGAGGCGTCATGTCGGAGCACAATTGATGCACTGGCAAGAACAGTAAATGCCGGGCATCGTCGTAGGTCGCAGACTGCCAGTTGTGGCCGCCATAAATCCCCGGGCAGGCGGTGTAGGTGTCACCGATACCGGCGGCGGCGATATCCCCCCGGTAGGTCAGGTGCCCGGTGTCTCGATTCACTTCGAAAATCGTTTGGTCCATGGTGTCGAGTAGATCAAGGTAGTCACCGGTAGCGCGATCCAATTTCCATAAAATGCCATCCTTGCCCACCGTTAACAGCGTTTGCTGGTTGTCGATGTCGGCGAGTATCCGTTCGAACCCGACCTCCATGTCGATGGTCTCGCCGGGGATGTGCTGAAAGTGCCAGACCAGCTCCCCTGTTTTGGGTCTCACGGCCAGCGTGGCGTTGGTGTAGAGCGCGGCGTCTTCCACCGACATGCCCCTGCTAGGCGCGGCCCAGGGTTTGGGTTGAGAGGTGCCAAAGTATACGAGGTCCAACTCGGGGTCATAGGAGCCGGCGATCCAGATATCGCCGCCTCCGCGGCGATCGGGGGCCACATCCCCCCAGCTGGCATATTCGGGGGTATCGGGTTCCGCTAGCGTCGAGGTGCGCCACAGTTCTTCACCGGTCTCGGGGTCGTGGCCGGTAATGAAGCAGCCATCCTGGGTAAACAACTCACAGCCATTGATGCCACTCACGACGATGCCGTTGGCCACAATGGGCCCCGCGCTGTGGGTAAAGGCCTCGCGATAGTCGGCTTTCTCAGTACGCCAGCGTTCTTCTCCGGTGGCCGCATCGATGGCCACAATGGCCGCGTCATAGGTCGCCAGAAACAACCGGTCCTGCCACAGTGCGATGTTGCGGGTGGGCCCGCCAAGCATCTTGGAAGCTGGGGGGAACGCATACTGATATTCCCAGAGCAGCTCACCGGTTGCGGCTTCGATCGCCTGAATCTTGTTGTTTGCATGGGTCAGGAACATGACCCCGTCTCGCACCAATGGGGTGGGTTGGTTACTCCCTTCGTGCATCGCCATTGACCAGCTCATGCTGAGCCGCGAGACGTTATCTCTGGTGATGTCGATTAGTGGGCTGTGCGCATGTCCATCCGGCGTTCTTCGCCAGTTCAACCAGTCTGCGGCGTCAGGCCGGTTGAGTTCTGCAGTGGTTACGGGCCTGAAGTCGTCAACGGATCGCATGGTGAAGGCGCCGGCACTGCGGGCCATATCCATGACGCTCCCTGCTTCGGCAAACTCCACCGCATCGACGGCATCGGCAGGCGCGCTCGTGAGGTCCGCAGCTGAGCTGACCAGAAAGGCCTCTGAGTCCAGATCAGACTGACTAATCACGTATTGCGCAATGGTGGCATGCTGCGCCGGTGACAGGCTCTGTGCTTCTCCCGGCGGCATCTCTGCCATCTGGTAGGTAAGAAGAGACTGAGCAGAAAGCGCGGACCACTTGTCCGCGAATGCCGGACCGGATAGGGCGGCGCCATGGGCTGAGCCCCTCAGTGATGCGGCATGGCAGCTGGCGCAGTGCTCACCATAGAGGCCCTCACCGGGGTCTGTGGCTGCCCAGGAAAGCGGTGACAGCACGGCAGCTAGGCCCAGCGTGGTGATCCGTTTAACGCGAGCCTGTGCGGCCCATAAAGATCCATTCATCGAGCATCCCCCTGTTTTCCGCTCGGGCGGGCGGATGATCAGGCTCCGCCAGCGCTCCTCAATCTCATCCTAACGCGCTCTCAGCTTGGCAAGAAATGCCCATATTTTTCGAGCGCTTTGGCGCGCTGAGTCGGCGTGTGATAGCTCGGGAATAGGGCATCATGCGCGGAGTAGTTTCGCAGCACGGCTTTGGCCACTGCCACCTTATGCACCTCTGTTGGGCCGTCTACCACCCCTAGCTCCGGGATGTTCGCCCACATGTTGGCGAGTGGCGTCTCGTCAGAACTGCCGAGACTGCCGTGCAAATGCATCGCTCGAGAGACGATTTCCACCAGTACTTTGGGTGTGGCTGCCTTGATGGCGGCAATTTCTTTGCGCACCTCCCGGTTGTATTCCTTGTGCTTGTCGATCAGCCATGCGGTATAGAGTACATGCAGTCGATACTGCATCATCATGGTGTAAGCGTCGGCAATTTTTTCCTGAGTCATCTGTTTGTCAGCAAGCAGTTCGCCTTTGGTCCGACGACTCAGAGCGCGCTCACACATCATATCGATGGCGCGGCGGATGACGCCGACCGTGCGCATGGCGTGGTGCACACGACCGCCACCTAAGCGGGTTTGCGCCACATGGAAACCTTGTCCTTCGCTACCCAAAAGGTTCTCCGCGGGGACTCGGCAGTCTTTGAATGAGATATAGGCATGCACACCGTCGCCTTGTTCTATGTACGGGCCGACCGCCGAGTTGCGGATGATCTCCATGCCGGGCGTGCCTTGCTCGACCAAAAAGATGGAAGCACCCTCGTGGATGGGGGCGTCCGGATTGGTCACGACCATCACGAGTAGGAAAGCCGAAAAGCGAGCGTGGGAGGCAAACCATTTCTCACCGTTGATTACCCAGTCATCGCCGTCTCGAGTCGCGGTGCAAAGAAACTCACCCGGATCGGCGCCTGCCTGAGGCTCGGTCATGGAGTAGCAGGAGGCGATTTCTGCATTAAGTAGCGGCTTAAGATACTTCTCTTTTTGTTCGGGCGTGCCGAATTTGGCCAGAATTTCCGCGTTGCCGGAATCAGGGGCCTGGCAGCCGAATACGCTGGGGCCAAAGCGACTTCGGCCCAGAATTTCATTCATGAGTCCAAGGCTGACCTGCCCGTAGCCTTGCCCGCCAAGCTCAGGCTCTAAATGGCATGCCCACAGTTGCTTCTGTTTGACGATGTCTCTTAATGGCGCCATGGCGGCGAAGGCCGGAGAATTCGGGTCCCAAGGGTCTCCGGGATCACGGAATACCAGATCGAGGGGTTCAATTTCCTCGCGGGTAAACTCGTCAATCCAGTCGAGTGATGCCTGAAATTTCGGGTCTGTTTCAAATGACCACACGCCTTTACCTCCTCGGGGTACCTATCTTGGGCACTGATGCCCTGAGACAACCTGCAGGGTTGCCAAATGAGGACGCTAGTTTAGACTTGCTAGACGCAAACAAGCAACGAGACCGATAAGAAATCCAA
>JAAEZV010000115.1 GCA_018222695.1 Gammaproteobacteria bacterium | reverse complement strand
CGCTACGGGCTATTGCTCGACCATGTTCGGCACGATCTATCAATGGGTGGTGGCTCCGGATGCAATTGACCTCGAGGCATTTTTTGAACACTTCGCCGCGACGGTAACGGTGGCGATTACCCAACAAAGGGGAGCGTAACGATGGCAAGGCTGGAAGTAGACGGTAACAAGAGCATTTATTACGAGGATCTTGGCGGCGAAGGGCGCGCCATGGTGCTGATTCACGGCTGGGGTATGGACAATCGCTGCTGGGACGGTGTCATCCTGCCGCTGCAGGCAGCGGGCCACCGGGTAGTCACCATGGACCACCGCGGCTGTGGCCGGTCAGATCATGATTTTGCTGATCTCAGTATCGCCGCCATCGCTGGTGACGTCGCGTCTCTTGTGGCGCATCTTGGGCTGTCCGACGTGGTGGTTAATGGCTGGTCTCTCGGCGGCGCCGTGGCGACACACGCAGCAAGCTTGCTGGGAGACCGCTGCGCCGGACTGGTACTGACCGCCGGCGCGAGCCCGATTTATACCCAAAAGCCGGATCTGGAAATCGGGGGTATGCCCGAGGATGTTGAGGGCAACGTCGCGGCAATGAATGCTGACCGCGTGAATTTCCTGACTATGTTGGCGACGGCAATCTGCGCCAAGCCGCCAACAGATGCCGTCTTGGCTTCTATGGCCGGGGCTTTCCTGAATTCTAGCGCCCGAGCCTCAGCAACTTTGGCGGAGCTCGCGCATTTGGATCAGCGGGAGATGATGATGGCGTTGGATATCCCGGTGCTCTCATTTATCTGTGGTCAGGACGGTTTTGTGGCGCCCGATATTTCCCGATGGGTCGCAGAGAACCACCCCAGAGCGACGGGCGTAGAGTTCCCCGAGAGCGGTCACGCTCCCTTTATGGAAGAGCGGGAGGGATACCTCGCCGCGCTCAACGATTTTTTGAACGGTCTCTGAGAGGGTAAGCGAGATGGCGTCTAAGGTAGATTTTGGTCTCTGGTATGACTTCCGTAACCCGGAGCCCTGGCAGATTGATTTTGAGCAATTTTATTCCGAGCGGCTGGATCAGATCGCGCGGGCCGAGACGATGGGTTTCGACTCGGTCTGGTTAACTGAGCACCACTTTTGTGACGACGGCTACACGCCGTCACCATTAGTCATCCACGCAGCTATCGCGGCTCGGACGGAGCGCATGCGTCTGGGTACCAACCTGATGCTGCTGCCACTGGCCGACCCCGTGCGGATGGCGGAAGATGCCGCGACGGTGTCTCTCATCTCCGGGGGTCGTTTCGATCTGGGTGTTGGTATCGGTTACCGACAGATGGAGTTTGATCAGTTTGGTCGCAAAATTTCTCATCGCCCCAGCCTCGTTGAGGAGGGTATCGAAATTCTCCGGCGGGCCTGGTCGGGTGAGCCGGTCAACTTTGAGGGTAAACGCTTCGCAGTCGGTGATCTCAAAATCACACCTAAACCCAATACAGCGCCCCGGGTGCTGTTGGGCGGTATGGCGCCTCCCGCGATTGACCGCGCGGCGCGGATTGCAGACGGATTCCTCTGCACTGGCGGCATCGGGATGGATACTTATGTGGAGTGCCTAGAGGCAAACGGCAAATCACCCGAGGAGGGGAACATTATTCTCGGCTGTTGGGCCATTATCGCTGAGGATCCCGAGGCGGAAGCTGAGCGCGTTGGCGATTACGTGTTGTATCAATCCAATGAATACATCCGCTGGGGTGCCTTTGGGCCTCCGGACCAGACCCCGCTATTCCCCGATGCCCGAACGGCCATAGAAAATGGGCTTTACGAGTTGTGGGACGCCGACATGGCCGTCGAGAAGCTGAGTGCCATGATCGAGCAGTATCCTCAGATCTCTGATATCCACTTCTGGGCGCAGTTCCCCGGGGAGAGCGTGGAGTCCGGTGATCGGCGGATGGCTTACATCGCGGAGAAGGTGCTTCCCCGCCTGCGATAAAGGGTAATTAGTCCGCTAGGCGTCCACTGACTGGCGGCTCAGTTTGGCCACAGACTGAGCCGTGGCGACCAGCGTACCTTCTTGGTCGTGAATGTCCGCTTCAAGAAACGCGGTTTTGAAGGTGGCTCTCTTCACCCTGCCCGAAACGCGGAGCGGCTGTTGCCCTCGGCAGACTCCGATAAATTGCGTGGCGATGTCGAGGGATGCGACGCCTGAGATCGTTTCGTCAGTGCCAAACAGGGCGTGCGACATGGCGGCGTCCAACATGGCCGTTACAAACCCACCCTGCACGACATCTCCGGAATGGCAGTAATCTAAGGGAACAGTGAAGGTAAAGATGGCAAGTTGCGAATCCATGTCCAGCTCGATAATGCTGCCGCCTAACAATTTAATAAAGTCGGGGGCCATCGCATTGAGTTGCTCAATGCGCGTATGGGAGTCAGTCATGGTGCGGTATCCAGGGTTTGTCGGGGCGCGCAGTGTAGCGGTAAATCAGCAGCAGGGCCTAGAAATTGCGGCGGGCCTATCCTTGACAGTCTTGAGGCCTGCCGGTGCCGCTTGGGAAGCTGGCCGCTCATCATTTGCCATCGGGTAATAGGATTGATGGAAAACCCCGTAGCGCTTATTCACCTAGCCAACTGCCAGTGCGAAGGGTTGGTCGTGCCGGATTGGTCGATTCAGTCGGGTGATAGCTGGTGTGTGTTCGGGCGCAATGGCTCAGGAAAGCAACTGATTGATCAGTTATTGGTGGGCGAGATCATGCCGTCCCAGGGCGTTGTCGAAAGGGCGCTTACTCCAGATCAGATCGCGCTTATTTCCTTTGAACGGCAGCAGGCGACTTACGAAGAGGAGTGGCGGCTCGCAGCAACGGACATCATTCCAGAGGACGAGTGGGGCACCCGTGTCGCTGAGTTTTTGCCTCAAGAGCGCTTAGAAGACCCCCTCATCGATCAGCTAAACATGCGCCATCGGTTGCGGGCTTTCTATCGAGAATTGAGCACGGGTGAGAGTCGCAAGCTCATGGTGCTCAAGGCACTGCTCGATGAGGCTGAGCTGCTTATTTGCGATAACCCTTTTGACAGTCTTGACCAGGGCACAGTGCAAGCGCTGAGCGAGACCTTTCGGTTGGCTGTGGCCTCGGGTGTCGCCGTGATACTGCTACTCAGCAATCGCTCCGATATTCCCGAGTGGGCAGAGAAGTTCGGTCATGTAGACGCCGGGCTGCTCACGGCGTTCGCGGGTGCGCGCGATGCGCAGTTGGCCCAGCTGGAGGCGGCCATCGGCACAGGCGCCATCGTCCAACCGGGAATTCCTGAGGATGCCATTCGGCTTGAGGCTTACGACGCGCCCTACATTGCGGAACTGAAGCAGTGCACGGTCCACTACGGAGACCGAAATGTGCTCGACGCGCTCACGTTCAAGGTTGAGCCCCTGCAGCATACCCTGGTGACCGGGGAAAACGGGGCGGGCAAATCGACCTTACTCGGGTTGATCACGGGCGATTGTATGCAGTGCTTCAGTAACGATGTCACCGTATTCGGTCATCGGCGGGGCAGCGGTGAGTCGGTCTGGGATATCAAGCGCCAGCTTGGACTGGTCAGTAACGATCTGCACCGACGCTACACGGTGCGCTGCGACGCGCTGTCGGTGGTCTGCTCCGGATTTTTTGACTCGATCGGGCTCTACGATACCCCGACGGAACCGCAGATTCGTCTGGGGCGAGAGTGGCTGCAAGCAGTAGATATGTTGAATGATGCCCAGACACCGTTCCAGTCGCTGAGCTATGGCGAGCAGCGTCTGGTGCTGATTGCGAGAGCCATGGTGAAGTCGCCGCTCTTATTGGTGCTCGACGAGCCCACCCAGGGGCTCGATGAGCTGAATAGAGAGCGGATTCTCGGCTTTATGTCCGCCATAGAGGCGCGTCGACACAGCACGCTTTTATTTGTCAGTCACCGCCAGGATGAGTTTCTGCCGTTATTCAAGCAGCACATTCACCTGACGCTGAATCTCTAAAACGCAGAGAGCCCTGTCTGGCTGCGCCCCAGAATAAGCGCGTGTACATCGTGCGTACCCTCATAGGTATTGACCACTTCCAGGTTCGCCATATGACGCATGATCGGGTAGTCATCCGAGATGCCATTACCCCCGAGCATGTCCCGAGCGCTGCGGGCAATATCCAGTGCCTTGCCGCAGGAATTGCGTTTGATGAGACTGATGAGATCGGGCGAGATCTCGCCGGCCGACAGCATTTTGCCCGCCTGGAGGCAGCCCTGCAGGGCCAGACCAATCTCGGTCTGCATGTCCGCTAATTTTAGTTGAATCAACTGCTTAGACGCTAAAGGTACGCCAAATTGAGAGCGATCAAGCGTGTACTGGCGCGCGGTATGCCAGCATTCTTCGGCAGCGCCCATGACGCCCCAGGCGATGCCGTAACGGGCGTTGTTCAAGCAGCCAAAGGGACCCTTCAGGCCCTCGACATTCGGGAGGTGGTTCTCTTCGGGAACAAAGACATTGTCCATGACAATCTCCCCCGTAATCGAGGCCCGCAACGCGAGTTTGCCCTCAATCTTGGGGGCGGTCAGTCCTTCCATGCCCTTTTCCAAGATAAAGCCGCGGATCACGTCGTCGTCGGTTTTTGCCCAGACGATGAATACGTCCGCCAGCGGACTGTTGCTGATCCACATCTTGGCACCGGTTAATCGGTATCCGCCGTCGACCGCTTTAGCGCGAGTGATCATTCCGCCGGGGTCGGAGCCGTGATCAGGTTCGGTGAGCCCAAAGCAACCAATCCATTCACCGGTGGCCAGCTTAGGGAGGTATTTCTCTCGCTGCTCCTCGGTGCCGTAGGCGTAGATGGGGTACATGACCAGAGATGACTGCACGCTCATCATCGAGCGATAGCCTGAGTCCACGCGCTCGATCTCGCGTGCGATCACGCCGTAGCAGACGTAGTCGACACCGGGGCAGCCGTAGCCATCGATCGTGGCACCCAATAGGCCCATTTCACCCATTTCCCGAAAAATATTGGGGTCGGTGCTCTCCTGACGGTAGGCCTCTTTAACCCGAGGTGCCAAAGCGCTTTGCGCGTATTGCTGGGCACTGTCTCTGACCATACGCTGCTCTTCGGAGAGCTGCGAGTCGAGTTCAAACGGATCTTGCCAGTTGAGTGGTGTCCAACGGGTTTTTGTAGCCATGCCGAGACGCTCCGTAGGGCGATATCAATATTTTAAGTTTAAAATATTTACGGACTTTCGCAAAGTAACGATAAGTCGTAATTCAGTTTTTTGCATCGCTGAAATTGCCGCCTTCCACGGCGAGCTTTGCGAGCAGAGGGGCGAGCACCCAATTGTCGGGGTTGAGCGTTTGCTGGAACTGCTCGATGCGATTCACAACTGACTGCAATCCCCTCGCTTCTGCAGCATGCATTGGCCCGCCGCGGAATCGCGGGAATCCATAGCCGTGGCAGTACACGACATCGATATCACTGGCGCGCTGTGCAATGCCTTCTTCCAGAATACAGGCGCCCTCGTTGGCTAGCGCAAGCGTCAGGCGATCTACAATTTCCTCTTCTGTGATTTCTCTGGGGTTAATACCCAGTTCGCTGCGGGTCGCCTCAATAATCTCGCTCACGATGGGGTCTTCCTCTCTGGTTCGGGTCGCCGCGTCGTATCGGTAATAACCGGACCCCGACTTCTGTCCCAAGCGCCCGGCCTCGACCAGCCGATCGGCGAGCAGGTAGTTCACTCGGGGTCCTTTTTCTTCATCAGAAAGTTGTTCGCGAGCCTTGTACCCAATGTCCAATCCAGCAAGGTCCCCGACTGCCAGGGGCCCCATCGCCATGCCCCAGCGTTCCATAGCCTGATCCACC
>JAAEZV010000114.1 GCA_018222695.1 Gammaproteobacteria bacterium | reverse complement strand
CAGGGTCTCGCAGCGCACCAGGTAATTGCCTAGCGAGAAGGTCACCTGATAGCCGAGGTAAACGAATAGCGCGAGTGGGAGCTCCAGAGGGAGAAGGAGCACTGCCGCCACGCCACTGAGCGTAACCAGCTCCACCCCGAGCGACAGCCGAAAAAACCAGCTCGGTGCCAGAATCCTTCGGTACTGGGTGGCGACTATCAGGGTACCCAACGCGAGTCCGATGCCGCCTGCGGAGAACACCGCCGGTGACAGTGGCGTGTACAGCACAAACACCGCGCCGACAGACAGCCCGAGGAAGAGCGAGTTGAGAAATTTGTAGCGGATGAAGGCGGCGGGGCGGATCGCCGGGTGCGCGCCCATTTTTAGTAGTCCACACCCTGTCGGGCGCGAATGCCGGCGCGATAGGCGTGCTTGACTTCTTTCACCTCAGACACGGTGTCCATGGCCTCGCGCAGGGCCTGACCGCCCCCGCGACCGGTGACCACGACGCTTTGTGACTCGGGCCGCCCGGTGAGCGCACTGATCACCTCGTCTTCCGGTAGATAGTCGAACGCCAACATGTATGTGAGCTCGTCGAGCACCACCAGGTCGTAGCTGGCGTCGCCCAGCATCGCCAAGGCGTGTTCCCAGGTCCGTTTTGCGGCGGTGATATCGCTCTCCCGGTCCTGCGTATCCCAGGTAAATCCCGTGCCCATCTGGTGGAGGTCCACACCGGGCAAATGGTCTCTCACAAAATTTTCTTCACCCGAGGCCTGCACGCCTTTAATGAATTGCACGACGCCTACCTTTTGGCCGTAGCCTAGCGCCCGCATCACCATGCCAAAGGCGGAACTGGTTTTGCCTTTACCATCACCGGTGAGTAAAACCGACACCCCGCGCTCGACATCCGCCTTGGCGATGCCCTCATCCACAGCGGCCTTCTGCTTAGCCATGGCTTTGTTGTGTTTGGTGTTGCGGTCCATGGAGTGTTCCTAGAGTTTCACGCGCACGCCGGCGTATGCCGTCATGCCCGGAACATAATAGCCGGGTAGCTGCTGATCATCGTGGTCTGTGACGTTGAGGACCCTTGCTTCTAACGCCCAACGGTCCGACAGGTCCCACTGAGCGCTCAGGTCGATAGTAAAGGTGTCATCAATCGAAGTCATGAAGGGGTCGGTTGCTTCTCCGGTGTAGCGGCTCGTGACTCGGGCTCGCAAATCATTGCGCGTCCATACGATGCTCACCTGGCCCGTTTGATCAGGTCGATAGGCACGATCGTCACCGTTTTGCTGCGTGGCATCGAGCGAGGTGAAGTTACCCTCAATGCGCCATCGCTCGGACAGGGGCAAGCTGGCGATGATTTCCAGGCCTTCGGACTGACTGGTCCCGGTGGTTTGCAGGTAGCCACTGTAGCCCGCAAGGTCAAAGATGATCTCATTGTCGATTTCCTGATCGAACCAGATCAGCTCGAGATCAAGATTTCCTACGGCACCAATCAGGGCGAGTTCCCAGCCTTCAGACTCTTCTTCCAAGAGCGGTGCGTCGCTCGCAGGAGGATAGGCAAAGGGGCCGTTGTTGTAAGCAATCTCGTAAAGACTCGGTGCACGGAATCCGGTGCCGATCGCGGCGCGCAGCGCCCAGCCCTCGGCTATGCCGTCCAGATCGTAGCGCCCGCTGACACGCCAGCTGTCGAACTCGCCAAAATCGTCGTTGTCATCGTGACGCCAGCCAAAGGTCATCACGCCGCGTCCAAATCGCTGCTGGGCTTCCAGATAGATGCCCGTGTTGTCTCTGGACCAATCGGTGCTGGCATCAGAGAGCGCCTGCTCCTCATGATCCACACCGTAAGTGAGGCGCGTGTTGTCTGTGAGCCGCCATGCGCCGACGAGGGACGTCGTATCTGTCTCGCCCTCGGTTTCGTAGGACAAAATGCCAGCCGAGAAAAAGGCGCGCTCGGTGTCGCTCGAAGCATAGCTGAGCTCGACGGTGTGTCGCTCAGAGGCGTAGCGCAGGGCGCCGCGCCAGGCTTGTTGCTCGTACTCATCGTCACAGTCGTGAATCAACGCAAACGTGGCAGTGTCGTAGCAGCCGTCATATTCGTTATCGCCAGAGATATCCGTTGCTGCAACCTGCAATGAGATGGCGTCGCTGATCGCCCAGGAGATCGCTCCGTGAGCGGTCGTGTTCTCGTAGCCGTCCCGGTCTGGATCGACGCTGTCGATCTCCCGGGCGTTGAAGCCGTCGGTTTCCAGCTGCGAGAGCGACACTGACGCCGTCAGCTGGTCAGTACTCAATACGCCGTTGATGGCGCCCTGATAAAAATCGTCGCTGCCGGCCTCTAAATGGCCTTCCACACCCGACTCGGCTACCGCATCGGTAGTCGACATCAGAATCACGCCACCGGCATCTGCACCCCATAGCAGTCCTTGCGGACCGCGCAGGATCTCTACTCGGGTTAAGCCACTGCTCACTAGGTGTTCGATACGGGGGCTAACTTGGGGGGAGGAGGGGTCCGCGATATTGATGCCGTCCAGCACAATGCGTGTGCGGTAGCCTTCCTCGCCCCGGATTCGAACTGCCGCCGCTTTGCCGTAGCCGCCATCCATGGTCACGGTGACCCCCGGTTGGGTGTCGAGCAGCGAGGCAAGGTCGGGATAGCCCAGAGATTGCATCGTGTCCTCATCGAGTACGCTGACCGAGACGCCAATCTGATCAATCAGATCCGGTGTCCGCGATGAGACCACGACTTCCTCCACCTCGACGACATCAGTCGACGCGGTGGCAGTGGGCACTTGCGCCATAGTGAAGCACGAGCCCGTTAGGACCCCTAGCAACAGGGCACTAGACCGAAGAACAGCTACCAAAGACCGCGCAGGAAACGATGCTGCAGTGTTGCTGATAACCGAATTCAGCTGCGGACTCTGAATGGCTAACCAAGATTCTGGCTGAATCTGTGCCGGATCTGCTGGTGAGGCTATCGAGTGGTTGCCGCTAGAATGTGAAACTGTCATCCCTTCCCCTATTGGTGTCGTAGCCGTCAATACGGCGTTCAGGGCGAGGGGCAGGAGATGCATGACACGGCGTGACAGCTTATGCCACGGGTGTCTGAGCGCATCCTTTAGGAGCCCTCCGCTCCGCATGATGTGTGTTGATCAGGCAGGTATCGGGCTCTCACCTCAGTGATGACCGTTGCGGGGGCAGCGCCGGACTTGCCAAAGCTCACCGGACTTCCCTTTTAACCTGCCCAGATCGTAAGACCGGCAGGCACCTGATGCGCGGCACCTTACTCGCACTCGATACCAGGGTCAATCGATCCCGGTGTTAACATTTGCTCATGCAACCTGACCATTACGACAAGCCCTTCTCCGCTGACCAGTACTCTCGCGTTGCCGCATTGCTGGGTCGAGAGCCCCGGGGACTGCGCGCGATCCCTGTGGCGGACGAACGCGGTGAGCCGTTGGTCATTCGTGTGGCCTCGGTCGTCGATGACAAGCCTTTTCCCACGCTTTACTGGTTGGTAGGGGCGGAGTTGAGCCTGCGGATTGATCGGCTTGAAGCCGCCGGATGGATTGCGCGATTGCAGGATCGAGTGGATGCCTCGACCGCGCTGCAGCAGGCAATGAACGATGATCACGCGCGACATCGGGAGGAGCGATCGCGTTTCTTGTCCGATGCTGAGCGGCAGCTGCTGAAAGAAAAAGGGATGCAAGCGGCGCTCGATGAGCGAGGGATTGGCGGCATCAGTGAGCCGACCCGTATTCGCTGCCTGCACACCTGGTATGCCGCCCATTTGGTTACGCCAAATACGATCGGGCAGCTAGTTGATCAGCTCCTTGCAGAAGGTGAATACTTGGCCACAGACTAACCTGCTGGCGGTGGTATCCTTCGGCGCTTGTTCACACTGGTTGAAGCGGTAATCCATGATGTCTACCAACACTGACGATCTTCGCATTCAGAATCTGCGCGAGCTAGTGGTGCCCGAGGCGCTCATTGCGGAGCTGCCGGCAGAAGGGCCGCTGGCCGAGCACGTGAACGCGTCACGCTTGGTAATTCAGTCGATTCTTGAGCACGCCGACGATCGCCTGGTGGTCGTAGTGGGGCCGTGCTCGATACATGACCCTGAGGCGGCCATTGACTATGCCGCGCGACTTAGAACGCTGGCAGACGAAGTGTCGGAGGACATCTTTGTGGTGATGCGGGTGTATTTCGAAAAGCCCCGCACCACGGTTGGCTGGAAAGGCCTCATCAATGACCCCCACCTTGATAACTCTTTTGACGTCAACGAAGGGCTCCGCCGTGCGCGCCAATTGCTGCTGGATATCAATGGTGTGGGCCTCCCCACCGCCACGGAATATCTGGATCTGATCTCACCGCAGTACATCGCCGATCTGGTGAGCTGGGGGGCCATTGGTGCCCGCACGACTGAGAGCCAGAGCCATCGCGAGCTGGCGAGCGGTCTCTCTTGCCCGGTCGGTTTCAAAAACGGCACGGGCGGAAACGTGCAGATCGCGGTTGATGCCATCGGTGCCGCGCAGCATTCCCATCACTTTTTGTCGGTCACCAAAGGCGGCCAGTCGGCGATTTTCGAGACCGCCGGCAACCCCTATTGCCACCTGATTCTGCGTGGCGGGCCCCAACCTAACTACGATATGTTCTCGGTGGATGATGCCTGTACTATGCTCGCCAAAGCTAAACTAGCCGAGAGTGTGATGATCGACGCGAGCCACGCTAACAGCCGCAAGCAGCCGGCACGGCAGGTGTCTGTGGCTGAGGATATCGCCACGCAGGTAGCGCGCGGTGATCGCCGTATTATCGGGCTGATGTTGGAGAGCTTTATCGAGGCAGGTCGACAGGACGTGGTCGATAAAAACAATCTGGTCTATGGTCAGAGTATTACCGACCCTTGCATGGACTGGGCGCAGACGGTCTCCACCTTGCACGCCCTCGCCGAGTCGGTGCAGCAGCGGAGAACAGCGGCCTAAGCCTATGTCGCGACAATCCCTTACAAGCGCGCTGTGCAGAGGGATGCGATCCGCTATCGCCGCTGTGTTGCTCTTGTGGGCTGTCGGTGTGGTCGCACAAGAGGTAGACATTGAAGGACCGCCTGCCGCTAGCGAACTGACCATTGCCCAGCTGTCAGAGAAGGTCTCGAAAGAGCTCGCCTCACTGCGCACATTCGAGAGCTACCCCATGCCCGAATCCTTTGAGCGTCGACGCACGCTCGAGATTCGCCGCGATGAAAAAACGATCCACGTACTGAGTCGCATCATGTCACTGGCGGATCGGGTGCTGGCGCTCCCTAAGGACACCGCAGAGCGCGACACGCTGGACCAATTGATGCGCGCTCGTGGTGACTTGATAGAGCAGGCGCTGGTCGACCGCTTTATCAGTCTGACCACGCGCCTCAATGAATCGCTTGAGCTTCAGGCTGGTCTCTCCGGACCGGCCTTGTTAGCGGAAGAGGCCTTCGCTGAGCTGGTGGATGGCCAACGTCTGCAGTACCTCGAGCTGTCGACGGAGCAGGTACTGCTGCTTAAGAATCTGGAAATCGACGGTACTAGCCTGCGCGAGAAAGTCGTGCGCACTCTGACGTATTTTGGTGAAGAGATGATCGGCTTGATCCATCTGCACCAGCACGGCCTGAAAATGCTGGCGGCGCGGCAGGCGACCGATGGTACTGACTCGGATCTGATTCAGGCGGCACGCTTTGAGTCAGAGCGTTTGCAGCTGTCGGTGACGCGACTCAGAGGCGTCGTGGCACAACTCGACCGCTTGGGCGGCGATACCTTGGAAATGCGTCGTACGCTGATCGAGGAGCGCGGCAGTTTGGCCTTGTCGCTGGTCGATACAGACATCGCCAGCGTGCTCTATGCTGAGGCG
>JAAEZV010000113.1 GCA_018222695.1 Gammaproteobacteria bacterium | reverse complement strand
GGGTCGCCCGTGACATCAGCATGCCGCCTTCACCATCGAGGCTGATCGACACATTGGGCTGGCCGTTCTGGTCAAATCCGGCCTGCGCATTAGACACGCTCTCGCCGGTAATGATGACGTCACGCTCCAGCCACTCCGTCATGCCGCCGCGATCAGCGCTGCGGTACTCAAATCGCTGACGCTCTGAGATCGGTGCGTTGGCTTCGGCGACCAACCGGAACTCCAGATTCGCGACCTTCCCCAGAATACGCTTCGCCTCGGCGGTGTCCTGAATGCCAGGCAGCTCCACAACAATACGATTGGCACCCTGGCGCTGCACCAAGGGCTCGGACACTCCCAATTCATTCACTCGGTTGCGAATGGTAGTCAGGTTCTGCGCCACGGCGTAGTCAACCACCTCCTTGATCGTTTGCTCGGTGACTTCTGCATAGAGCGACCAGGTTTCGCCTTCGTCCACGCGATCCAGAAAGAGCTCAGGGTAAAGATCCACCACCTCACGGCGCGCCGCTTCACGATCGGCCTCGGTGCGGAATTGCATAGCGACTTTTTGACCATCCAAACTGATTCGACCGCGAATACGTTCCTCGCGTAGTCGCTTCTGGATGCCCGTTTCATATTGATTCAGTTTGCGCTCGGTCGCTGCCGCGACATCGACTTCAAGCTTGAAGTGCACGCCACCGCTCAAATCCAGTCCGAGCTTCATGGGCGAGGCCCCGCCCTCCACTAGCCAGTCAGGCGTTGTAGGCGCGAGGTTCAGCGCGACGATAAAGCCGTCGCCCAGCTCTCGCGCCAAAATGGCCTGCGCTCGCAGCTGTTGCTCGCGATCATTGAGACGCAACAGGGCTGATTTACCCTGATTTTGCAGCTCTTCACCGAAAGAGCCGATTCCCGCCTCGGTCAGCGCTGCCTCTGCCCTCGCCAGCACTCGCTCGTCGATCTGTTGCGCACTGCTCGCGCCGGCAATTTGCAATGCCGGATCAGGGGCATACAGATTGGGTGCGGCGTAATAAAAGCCACACAGCACCACAATGAGGATGAGCAGGTTTTTCCACAGGGGATAGCGGTTTGTCATCGGATCTACTTGATCGCTGGCTCGGCAGCGTCCGCATGATTGAACAGGCGCGGAGTGTAACGACTCAGTGGCGTCAACACCATGTAACAGTTACCCAAGCCAGACCCGCGCATTGCGGAAGAGTCGCATCCATCCGGAGTCGGTTTCCCATTCGGAGGGACACCAGGAAAGTTGTGCGGCACGGAAGACACGTTCTGGGTGCGGCATCATGATGGTAATCCGCCCGTCCTCATTACAGAGGGCCGTGATGCCATCCGGGGAGCCATTGGGATTATAGGGATAACTACCGGCGACCTGCAGATCGTGATCGATAAAGCGCATGGCCACCAACCCCGCGCCTTCCAATGCGGCCTGTTCGTCGGGAGAGGCAAACTGCGCGCGCCCTTCTCCGTGGGCCACCACGATAGGCAGGTGCGAGCCCTCCATACCCGACAGCAGCACTGACGGCGAGGCCTCCACTTTAACCAGCGACAGGCGGGCCTCGTACTGCTCGGAGCGATTGCGCGCAAAGCGTGGCCAGTGATCAGTGCCGGGGATAATTTCCTGGAGCGCTGACAGCATCTGGCAACCGTTACAGACCCCCAACGCAAAGGTGTCGGTCCGCGCAAAAAACTGCTCGAATTGGGAACGGACTGCCTCATTGAACAAAATACTTTTTGCCCAGCCCTCTCCGGCACCCAGCACATCGCCGTAGGAGAACCCGCCGCAGGCTGCCAGACCATGACAATCAGACAGATCCTGCCGACCGGCAATCACATCGCTCATATGCACATCGACCGCCGTAAACCCGGCGCGGTCAAAGGCCGCCGCCATCTCCATCTGGCCGTTGACGCCCTGCTCGCGCAGGATCGCTATACGGGGGCGCTGCCCGGTAGCAATGAAGGGCGCGGCAATGTCGGCGTTACAGTCGTAGCTGAGGTGGGCGGAGAGACCGGGATCCTGCGCCCCAATGGCCGCAAACTCCTGGTCGGCGCAATCGGCGTTGTCACGGACACGGGCGATGGCATGGCTGGTCTCCGCCCAGAGCGACTGCAAGGCTTCACGCCGGCTGTCGATCAGCTCGAACTGCGGTGTATTCACCACAATGCGCCCATCGGCCCGCGGCGTCGCGATGCGGGTCACCGCGTCGCCAAGGCCGACCGCATCGGCACAAGCCAGCACATCGGAGACATGTTCGGCCGGCACTTGCAGAACAGCGCCCGCCTCTTCAGAAAAGAGCCTCGCATTGGCCTGATCGGGCGAGACATCGAGATCGACCTGCAACCCACAGCGCCCCGCAAAGGCCATTTCCAACAGTGCGACCAGCAAGCCACCGTCAGAGCGGTCGTGGTAGGCAAGCACCCAGTCATTGTCCTTGGCCTTTTTCATCAGCTCAAAGAACGCGTGAACATCCTCATGGGCGACGTCGGGGGCGGTGCTGCCCATTTGTTGCCACACCTGCGCGAGCACCGAGCCACCGACCCGGTCCTGCCCACGACCCAGATCTACCAGCAACAGCGCCGTATCCTCGCGCGGAGACAAGACCGGCGTCAGTACCCTGCGAACGTCATCACAGGGGGCAAATGCCGACACAATCAGCGAGACGGGTGCGGTCACAGCGCGGTCTTCGCCTTCTTCCTGCCACACGGTGCGCATGGACATAGAGTCCTTGCCGACGGGGATCGTAATGCCCAGCGCAGGACAAAAGTCGCGGCCCACGGCGGCGACCGTGTCGTAGAGGATCGCGTCATCCCCCTCAAAACCCGCCGCACACATCCAGTTTGCAGAGAGCTTGATGTCACTCAGTGATTCAATCGGCGCGGCCATAATATTGGTGATCGCCTCAGCCACCGCCATACGCCCCGACGCGGGTCCGTCCAGTAGCGCCAGCGGCGTGCGCTCACCCATCGCCATGGCCTCGCCCAGATGCGTGTCGAGCGATACCGTGGTGACGGCACAGTCCGCCACCGGCACCTGCCAGGGGCCCACCATCTGATCCCGGGACACCATACCCGTGACGCTGCGATCACCAATCGTAATAAGGAAGCTCTTCGACGCCACCGCCGGGAAAGTCAGCACTCTCTCCAGCGATTCCGGCAGGGAGACCGCGCTGGCATCAAAGCCATCACTGAGAGGCGGCCTACGCAAGGCTTGGCGATGCATCTTGGGCGGCTTGCCAAACAGCACTGACATGGGCAGATCAACCGGGTCATTGTTGAACTGTCGATCCGTCACCGCGAGATGATGAGCTTCTGTGGCCTCACCGACGACCGCATAGGGGCAGCGCTCCCGCTCACAGATCGATTCAAATCGCGCCAGCTGATCGGGTTCTACCGCCAGCACATAGCGCTCCTGTGATTCGTTGCACCAAATCTCCAGAGGCGACATGCCCGGTTCATCGTTCGGCACATCGCGAAGCTCGAAGCGTCCTCCCCGGCCCCCGTCCTTCACCAGCTCCGGCAGCGCGTTGCTCAACCCCCCCGCACCCACGTCGTGAATAAATGCGATGGGATTGTCGGCGCCCAGACTCCAGCAACGGTCAATGACCTCCTGACAGCGGCGCTGTATTTCAGGGTTTTGTCGCTGCACCGAGGCAAAGTCGAGATCCTCGGCACTGTCCCCGCTCGCCATCGATGACGCCGCACCACCACCCAGACCAATCAGCATCGCAGGGCCACCCAACACCACCAATTTGGCGCCGGCCGAATAGTCCCCCTTGTCGACGTGCTCGGTGCGCACGTTGCCGAACCCGCCGGCGATCATGATGGGCTTGTGATATCCCCTGACCCCGTCGGCAGTCTGTGTTTCGAAAGTTCGGAAGTAGCCTGCGAGATTAGGCCTACCGAACTCATTGTTGAAGGCCGCCGCGCCGATCGGCCCCTCTGTCATGATATTTAGTGGCGAGACAATTCTGCCGGGGCGGCCATAACCTAACTCCCAAGGGCGAGGCTTGTCTGGCAACTCCAAATGGGACACCGAGAAACCCACCAGCCCGACCTTGGGTCGCGAGCCACGTCCCACCGCGCCCTCGTCACGAATCTCGCCCCCAGAGCCGGTGCCCGCACCCGCAAAGGGCGAGATCGCCGTCGGGTGATTGTGCGTCTCCACTTTCATCAATAGATGAATCGACTCGTCGTGGAATCGCCAGACTTGATCACCGACGTCTGGATAGAACCGGCCTGCACGATGACCTGCGACGACGGCGGCATTATCGGAATAGGCTGACAATACGTTGTCGCCACCGACTTCATGGGTGTGTCGGATCATGGCAAACAGGGAATGATCCTGCTGAGTCCCGTCGATTTCCCAGCTGGCGTTAAAGATTTTGTGACGGCAGTGCTCGGAGTTCGCCTGCGCGAACATCATCAATTCGATGTCCCGGGGGTTACGCCCCAACGTCGAGAATGCGTCGACGAGGTAGCTGATCTCATCTTCAGTCAACGCCAAGCCCAATTCAGTGTTGGCCCGCATCAAGGCCGCAACGCCTCCCGCCAACAGGTCGACCTCGTCATAGGATCGGGGCGAGGAACGCTCGAAAAGGGGTTGTAAATCCTCTAATGAACCGACGACAGTCTCGACCATCCGATCATGAATCAGGGCATCCAGCGCGCGGGTATCGTCTCCTTCCGTCAGGCCGTCAATGCCGAATAGCGTCACCCTCTCGATGCGCTCAACGGTCGAGAACCCGCAGTTATGAGCAATATCAGTGGCTTTACTGGACCAGGGAGAAATCGTGCCAAATCGCGGCGCGACAATGCGCTGCCCCGGCCGCTCCTGTGCGGAGGGGTCAACGGCGGTCGCGGTGCCCGGATGGAGCAGCGCCGCCAAACGGGCGCCATCAATAGTCTCACCTGGTGCGATGTCAACCGCATAGGCATGCACCACCTCTCGCAGCGACAGGGCCAGACCTAGTGCAGAGATGTCTGCCGCCAAGAGTTGAAAACGGGCGGCGGACAGCGCGGAAGATCCGGGCAGGACAAGCATCTGGGGTTCCTGAGCGAGACAGCACGCAGAGTATACCGTGGAGCTTGGTTTGCAGGTATGCCTGTGAGCCGGAACCAAGACGTTTTCACCTCTTTATTGATGTCACCGACGCACGGCGAGGCGCGCTGTTCCCGGCGCGACCCAGCGCCTACAATTACGGCATGACGCGACTGCTTTTTTGTCTTGCCTGTGTCGGCTCATTGAGCCTGCTATCGGCGTGCACCGACTCATCCTCCCTGCCACCGCTGGCTGAGGGCAAGGAACTGGTGGTTGTGACCCGCAATACGCCGACGACTTACTACTTTCAGGGCGATCGCGCATCGGGGTTCGAATATGAATTGATTAGGGCGTTCGCCCAAGCGCACGATATGCCAGTGCGTATCAAAGTGGCCTTTAGCCTGCCGGAATTGTTCGACATGCTGGCAAGCGGCGAGGCACATCTGGCAGCCGCGGGTCTCAGCCAAAGTGCTGGCCGCGACGCGCAATTTGTCGCCTCCAACCCCTACCTTCATCAGCAACCCCTTGTCGTCTACAAGTCAGGCGCTCTCAGACCCCGCTCGCTCGAGGCGTTGGTGGGACGAGACATGGTGGTGGTCGCTGGAAGCGTCCATTTGGAGACGCTTTCTGCGCTGCAACAGAACATTCCCGAACTGACCTGGCGTGAGATTCACGCCGCCGATTCGCTCGAATTAATGCAGCTGGTGACAGACGAGAAAGCCGATTTGGCTATTGTCGATTCGATTGAATTCAGTATCCAGCAGCAGCTGTACCCCCGCGTGGTCGCCGCGATGGAAATCGGCAAGAACACCCCAATTGTCTGGTATCTGCCTCAGGACGCGCACAGTGAGACAT
>JAAEZV010000112.1 GCA_018222695.1 Gammaproteobacteria bacterium | reverse complement strand
CGTACGTAGCCATATCCGGTCTCAGGGCGGCTGGGCACGACGCCAAATGTCATCAACTTGCCGGCGTGTGCGGGGGCCATGGCCCGCTCGACGGTGGCCCGAAATGCCCCGGGATCCGTCACATGATGATCAGCGGGCAGCACCAGCAGTATGGCCTCGGGATGCTGTGCCTGCGCCTGCAATGCCGCCAACGCGATGGCGGGCGCGGTGTTGCGCCCGGCGGGCTCAAGAATAATTGTCGGACTTGCGGCCGCCTCCGCCCGCAGTTGTTCGGCCACCATAAAGCGGTGTTCCGCATTACAGACCACGATCGCAGGTCCGCAATCCAAGCCCTCTAGCCGCCTCTGGGTCTCCTGCAGCATCGACCCGTCACCCCCCAAAGGCAGAAACTGCTTGGGTCTGGCGGCGCGGGACACGGGCCACAGGCGGCTACCGACGCCACCGGAGAGTAAAACGGGTATTAACATTGATGCGGTTTACAGAGTGATATCAGAAGGCGAGATGCTACTGTACGCACCGTCTCCCGTCACCCTGAGCCATTCGGGGCACTGGTTGCGCCTATTGCGACTTATATAACTGCTTGCGAGTGACCTGAGTGCGCCCTCACTCAAGCTGGATCAGGACGGGACCTTCCTCTACAATTACACTTGTTGATCATATCTCCCGCGGCGATCAGCACTCGCGCACCCATCGCCGCTTCAGCCCGCACTGGAATCCCAATCGAATGACCGACGCGACCTCTTTTGTTCCGCAGTCTCAATACGACAAGGCCGAATTGATCGCCTGCGGTATGGGCGAGCTGTTCGGCGACGGCAACGCGCAGTTGCCTGTTGAAAATATGCTGATGGTGGACCGTATCAGCCACATCAGCTCTGAGGGAGGCGCAACCGGCAAGGGAGAGCTGATCGCAGAGCTCGATATCCACCCGGACCTGTGGTTTTTCGCCTGCCACTTTCCCGGTGACCCCGTGATGCCCGGCTGTCTGGGCCTGGACGCCATGTGGCAGCTCGTAGGCTTTTTCCTCGGTTGGCGGGGTAATCCAGGGCGCGGTCGCGCATTGGGCTGCGGTGAGGTCAAGTTCACCGGGCAAATCCTGCCCGATCACAAGCAAGTGCGTTATCACATCCATATGAAGCGGGTGATTGAGCGCAAGCTGGTCATGGGCATCGCCGATGGTTCGGTCTCCGTGGACGGCGAAATCATCTACACCGCCTCGGATCTGCGGGTCGGCCTGTTCCAGAACACGGGGTCGATGTAATGACAGAGCGGGTCGTCATCACCGGTCTCGGCGTGGTCTCCTGCCTCGGAAACGACGCGGGCGCTGTCAAGGATGCCCTGTTCAACGGCCGCTCCGGTATCTCGTTGCGGCAAGATCATGTCGACGCGGGCATGCGCTCGCAGATCGCCGGCACGCCGAATATCGACCTCTCGCAACATATCGACCGGAAGCAGTGGCGATTCATGGGCGACGCGGCGGGATACGCCTACCTCAGCCTGCAGCAGGCGATTGCTCACGCAGGCTTGAGTGACGCAGAAGTGTCCAATCCCCGCACCGGGATTGTCGCGGGCTCCGGCGGCGCCTCGTCAGCCAGTCAGGTAGAGGCTGCCGATATTCTTCGCGACCGGGGTATCCGTCGCGTTGGTCCCTACCGGGTGACCCAGACCATGGGCAGTACGGTGTCAGCGTGTCTTGCGACACCGTTCCAGATCAAGGGCGTTAATTATTCGATCTCCTCCGCCTGTTCAACCAGCGCACACTGTATTGGTCATGCGATGGAGCTCATCCAGCTGGGCAAGCAGGACGTGGTGTTTGCTGGCGGCGGCGAGGAGTTGCACTGGACCATGAGCGCGTTATTTGACGCGATGGGCGCGCTGTCGAGCCAATATAACGAGACGCCCGAGCGCGCCTCCCGCGCCTATGACGCCAATCGGGACGGCTTTGTGATTGCCGGCGGTGGCGGCATGCTGGTCGTGGAGTCACTGACCCATGCCAAAGCGCGGGGCGCCAACATCCTGGCAGAGCTGGTGGGGTACGGCGCCACCTCGGACGGCTACGACATGGTCGCTCCTTCAGGTGAGGGCGCGGTGCGCTGTATGCAGCAGGCGATGTACGGGCTCGAGGGCCAGATCGACTACATCAACGCACACGGCACCAGTACGCCGGCCGGCGATATTCAGGAGCTCAACGCGCTGCGGACTGTATTTGGCGAGCAAGCGCCGGTGATCGGCTCCACCAAATCGCTCTCGGGCCACTCACTGGGCGCAGCTGGCGTGCAGGAAGCCATCTATTCTCTGCTAATGATGCAGGACGATTTCATCGCGGCCTCGGCCAACATTGAAACGCTCGATGAGGGGGCTGAAGGCCTGCCGATTGCCTTGGAGCGGGTCGACAATGCCGGGCTGCATCAGGTGATGTCGAACAGCTTCGGATTCGGTGGCACCAACGCCACGCTCATTTTCCGACGCTATACGGACTGATTCACCGCGATCTGCAGCACTGGCTCACAGAGCCCACAGCGGCATCACCTCGACCCAGTCTCCCTCAGCCACAGTGGTACCCGGCGCAATGACGGCCAGGCCGTCGGCCTCACTGAGACTGGTCAGGACGCCCGAGCTCTGGCTGCCCGTCAGCGCTGCGCGCAGGGCCTCCCCTGATCCCGTCAAGCAAACGCGGAGAAACTCCTCTCGGGTGCCCGGACGCGTTAAGGAAAATGCCGCTTTCACAGGGAAGCGTTGCACCGGCAACGGGTGTCCTCCCTGACGCTTGATCAGCCATGGTTTGGCCACCAGCGCAAAAGTGATAAATGCCGAGACCGGATTACCGGGCAGTCCGAAGATGGGGGTGCCGGCAACCTGCCCAAATGCCAAAGGCTTGCCGGGCTTGATCGCCAGCTTCCAGAGATCCAGCGCGCCCCTCTGCTCAATCTGAGATTTGACGTGATCCTCTTCACCGACCGAGACGCCACCGGCGGTGACGATGCAATCCGCCTCTGCGGCCGCCCGCTCCAGCGCTTCGCCAATCTGATCGGGATCATCGGGGAGATTGCCGCAGTCGATCACCGTCATCCCGAGCGCCCTGATCTGGGCGGCGAGACTGAAGCGGTTGCTGTTGAAGATCTGGCCGGGATCCAGATCGCCGCTACCCGGCTCACGCAATTCGTCTCCGGTCGTCAGCACGGCGACGATGAGCGGCCGGAAGACGGGGACCGCATCCAGCCCCACCGAGGCCAGCAGGCCAATATCCTGAGGAGTCAATCGATGCCCCGCCCCCACCAGTGTGTCCCCGGGTTGAATATCACTCCCTCGTCGACGGATATGCTGCCCCGGCTGGGCAGCGGGTAAGGTGACCTGCCCTTCTCCTGCCACGGCATCCTCCTGCAGGATCACGGCATCGGCCCCCGCAGGCATTTCAGCGCCTGTGAAAATCCGTGCCGTCGTGCCGGCTACCAACGGCAAAGGTGCTTGACCCGCCGGCACGCGCTGGCTGATGACCAGCGTACCCGGCACATCCTCACTCGCCACGGCATAGCCATCCATGGCGCTGTTATCTGCCGGTGGCACTGACAGGGTGGCGTTGATGGCTTCAGCGCAGTAACGATTGGGCGCCGCCTCGAGCGCGACCATTTCCCAGTCGGGTTGAGACTCAACAGTAGCGAGGATGCGCTCCAGCGCCTCGGAAAGGGGGGTTAGCGCCATGAATCAGTGGCCCCGGAGCACCCCGACAAAATTGCAAGGTTTGTGCTCGCTGTCGAGTTGATCCCGCAATACGCCCTCCCAGGCGGTGCGACAGGCGCCCGTGGACCCGGGCATACAGAAAATCACGGTGCCATTCGCCAGTCCCGCGAGTGCGCGAGATTGCACCGTCGAGGAGCCAATTTCGGTGAGGCTGAGCGCGCGGAAAACCTCACCAAAACCGTCAATGGTCTTATCAAAAAGCGGCGCCAGCGCCTCTGGCGTCGAATCCCGGCCTGAGAAACCGGTACCACCCGTGGTCAGAATCACCTCAACATCCGGCTCCGCAATCCACTGCGACACAATGGCACGAAGCTGATAGACGTCGTCAATCACAATCTGGCGATCCGCGATGTGATGACCTGCGTCACGAAGTGCCTCTTCGAGAAAGGCCCCTGACGTATCCGTCTCTTGCGTGCGGGTATCGCTCACGGTCAAAACCGCCACTTTTAGCGCTGCACTCACCCTCGCCACCCCTCAGGACTCCACATAGAGGTCAATGTAGCGTCGAACGGCGCGGGGAACAAACTCCCGCCAGCTCAACTGCTGTATGCCGAACTGATGGCGTAGCTCGGCACAATCCAGACTCAAGCTGGTGGGCGCTTCGGCGGTCGGCTCAATCAGCTCCATCAGTTCACGGGCTTCCGTAAACGGCTGGTATTGAGAGGCATTGGCCAGCACGGTCTCCATAAACGAATACAGATTGACCTCACCGATGCCGCTGTAGTGGTACAAACCCGACCGCGGCGCCCCCGCCCCCATCTGATCAATAATGCCGTGCATCACCCGCGCGACCTCTGCAACATGCACCGGGCTACCCCTCACCTGTTCACTGACCTTGATGCGATCACCGCGGGCCAATGCATCGAGTGCCCGCGCCAAGGGATTGGGCCGGCGACCGCCAAACATGAGCCCAAGACGCAGAATGAAGACCTCATCGAGCGTCGTTTTCAGAAGCTCTTCGACCTCGATCAGGGTTTTGCCTACCGGATCCGTGGCGTCGGGCTGGTCACTCTCACGATACGGCCGCGTCAAAGTGCCCGAGAACACCCGCGCGCTGGATAGGTATAGGTAGCTCACGCCATCTTTCGCCGCCAACTCCGCCAACCAGCGGGTGCGCTCAATATCCGGCTGGCCCACGGGGTCGACGCCGTCTATCTGGGTCACCAGCCTTGCGTCGAGGATCAGGTCAATCGGGTCACGGCGAATCAGTTTCTTGACCTGCCTCTCGCGGCGCCAGCGCGTGGTGTCCATGTCGACACCCACGATCTCGTGGCGCATCAGAGGCGTGGCAAAAGAACGCAGGGCATAGCCCAACGGAGAGTCGAGGCCCAAAACCAGAATACGCATGGTCAGTCAGGGCGTGGGGGCGCCGATTGCACTGCGAGCGCCCGTCAGAAGGGAATGTCGTCTTCCGGGAAATCAATTGGCGCGGGATCTGCCGCCGCAGCCGCCGGCGCACTGGCCGCGGGCGCGCTTTGGTAGCCACCCCCATCAGACGCCATATTGCGGCTGTCGAGCATCTGCATCTCTTGGGCTACGATCTCGGTTGTGTAGCGGTCCTGCCCGGACTGGTCCTGCCACTTGCGGGTACGCAGAGAGCCCTCCACATAGACTTTGGAGCCTTTGCGTAGGTATTCCGCGGCAATCTCGGACAGCCGGTTAAAAAACACCACACGATGCCACTCGGTGCGCTCCTGCTGATCACCCGTGTTCTTGTCACGCCAGCTCTCCGAGGTGGCAAGACTGATATTGGTCACACCGCCGCCCGACGGCAGCACCCGGTGCTCCGGGTCGTTGCCGAGGTTACCAACCAGAATAACTTTATTGATGCCGCGCGAGGCCATACGGTGCTCCCTTACTGTTCCCCAGAGCGCGCTTTGCGATACTCACGGGTCTGTGTGACTGACTTTGGGACTATAGCAATGCTGCCGTGCCGGGGGTACATCATTCTCCGACATTTGCGCCCTTAAACCGCCGCTACCGGTGCCCGACCAAAGCGCCAGAGGCCCAGCAGCCAGATCGCTGTCAGACCCAGCAACACGGCAACCAGACCGAGCGTCCCACCCAATTGCAGCGCGCTGCCCCCGAGCACACCACCCGTGAACACGCCCAAAAACTGGGCGCTGGAGAAAATCCCCATGGCGGTACCCCGCAG
>JAAEZV010000111.1 GCA_018222695.1 Gammaproteobacteria bacterium | reverse complement strand
TCTCAGGTCTCACCTCTGCAGGCAACACAGAAACCTCTACTTATGAGCCGGGAGATCTTGTGATGGACCCTGGCGCAATACGAGCGTTAACACTCTGCGGGGTGCCAGGCGAGACGAGTCAGTTTGGCACAACTTATGTGGAGTCTTGGGTGACCTACTACGATCCCACGGCTGACAAGTTGGTCGAATCGCTCCACCTGCTGTGGGAAGACGATTACGACGGCACTTATACTGAGGTGAGAACGACTTCATCGAGTGAGGGTACTGCCACAGGGCACACCGCCCGCCTCGTCAAAACCGGCGAATCGCTGACCGTCAACTTTGCACCGGCCAGTGGGTATCGGTTGCTACGTGTCGACAGCTCCTGTGGTGGCAGTTTGCAGGGCAATGCGTTTACGGTGCAGCAGGTCGTTGCCGACTGTCTGTTGGAGCCAAAATTTGAGCCTGCACTGGCGGCAGGGGAAACCTTGCGACTCGCACTCGAGGAACCTGTGGCCGGCAGCGTCTATTCCGGGGTGGGGAACCTGCGCGGCTGGTCTGTCGCCACTGTGGGGATCGATCGGATCGAGATCTGGTTCGACGGCGTCTACGCATTTGACGCGCCCTATGGGGGCGCGCGAGGCGACGTAGGAAATATTTTCCCGGATATTGATAACTCCTCTAGCTCAGGTTTCTCGCTCGCCTGGAACTACAGCAACATGGCGCCGGGAGAGCACGTCATCACGGCGCGGGCCTATAACCAAAACGGCCAATTCACGGAGAGCAGCTCGACCTTCACTGTCACGCGCTTCCACAAACCGTTTTTGGGCGCTGGGGATCAGGTAGACCTGTCGGAAGCCCAGTGCTCGGTCTCTGATAGCCAAATTTCCTTAGGTGACGCCGTGATGGATGGCAAGGTCTACGACATCTTGTTGGACTGGCGTACAGCGGCTCAGGATTTCCAGATTATTGAGATCCGCTAGCCCTTAGCGATCGTCGCCCTAGGCGCCCTATGCTTGGGCGTTGTCGGCGGGCCACAGTCTGAGTCCGGGCGCCGCCGCGCCTCCCGATGCCAGCTTTTGACGAAGCGCGTCTCGCTCAGCCTGTAAGGCGGCGCGCGCTTTTTCACGCACGACTCCGTAGCCTCTGAGTTTTTCGGGAAGCTGGGCCAAATGGCGTGCGTCATCTCTGCTGTCGGTGCTGAGATGACTTTGGATCAGGTCAAGATCGTCGAGATAGTTATCGAGGTCCGACCGGGCCGACCGGCGTTCAGCGGTCAATGCGAAGAGATCGAGGGGCGTATTACGGAGTTGGCGTAATGCAGCGAGCAATCTGAAAACAATCATCATCCAGCCGCCCAAGGCTCTTTTTCTGATACGGCCCGTTAAGTGATCGATGCGGCTGAGAATGGGCGGCGCCAGATGGAATTGCAGGCGGTACCCGGGCTCAAATTGGGCTTCGAGCTCCGCGCGAAACGCATCGCTCGAAAACAGGCGGGCGACTTCATATTCATCTTTGATGGCCATCAACCGGTAGAGTTGCTTGGCGACGACATGGGTAATCGACTCAGAATGGCTGGCTTTGGGGTCCTGTTGCCGGATGGTTTCTACTCGGTTTCGATAGGCCTTGGCAAGCGACTCTGACTGATACGCCACCAGTCGACGCGCGCGATCATCAATGAGCTCGTCCAGCCCTATCGTTTCTGCCGGCTCATGTTTATGGAGGCTTTGATCGGAGGGCTCGAGCAAGGCCAGCACCTTCTCTGGCCAGACGGCGAAGCGACATCCCATGATGAATGCTTTTTGATTCGCCTCTATCTCCACCCCGTTGAGCGCGATGGCGGCGTTCAGTGCCTCGGCGCTGACGGGTACCTTGCCCAATTGATGTGCGATGCCGAGCAGGAACAGATTGGCATAGATTGAGTCGCCCAAGAGTCGTGATGCCACCAGACTGGCGTCAACAAACGTCACCTGGTCGTGACTACATTGCTCGAGAATATGGGCTCGCAGAGCGGTAGCGGGCAGCTGCGCATCGGGGTCATGTATGAAAGCCGCAGTGGGTTGTTCTGCGTCATTGATGATTGCGTAGGTTCTGTCCTCGGCGGTTTTCCCCATCGTCTCGTAGCTGGCGCTGACCACCAGATCACACCCAATCAGCAGGTCGGCCTCTCCGGCGGGTACTCTGACGGCCTTGATATCAGTCTGTTGCGGCGCCACTCTCGCATGACTCACAACGGCGCCAAATTTTTGCGCCAGCCCCGTTTGATTCAGCGTCGCGCAGCCTTTCCCCTCAATGTGGGCGGCCATGGCGACTAATGCCGTCACGGTGAGCACGCCGGTGCCACCGACACCCGATACAACCATGTTCCATGGCTGGGCCAGCTCGGGGGTTTCGGCGGGTGGGAGCGGCGGGAACACCACCTGCGTGCTGTCAGCGCCGGGAGATTTCTTCAGTTTCGCGTCGATCACCGAGACGAAGCTCGGGCAAAATCCTTTCACACAGCTGTAATCGAGATTGCAGGCTGACTGATTGATTTGACGCTTTCTCCCCAGCGCCGTTTCCTTAGGCATGATCGATAGACAGTTCGATTGCACGCCGCAGTCACCGCAGCCTTCGCACACTTCGTCGTTGATGACGATGCGACGCCCCGCCTCTTTTTGAGGCAGCCTTTTTAGTTTGCGTCTCTTTTCGGCCGCACAGGGTTGCTGGTAAATAATGACCGAGCACCCCTCAACCTCCCGAAGTGCTCTTTGCACGGCATCAAGATCATCGCGATGGTCGAGGGTGAGGCCCTGAATTTGCTCTAATTGTCTGCGATGGTGTTGCGGCTGATCAGACACCAGCGCGATGCGATGGACGCCCTCGCCTCTCAGTTGTTGGATCAGATTTTTGACCGTGAGTTGACCGTCAAGGGGTTGCCCGCCAGTCATGGCGACGGCGTCGTTCAGCAGAATTTTGTAGGTGATGTTGACGCCGGCCGCGATGGCCGCACGGATCGCCAGAATTCCGGAGTGAAAATAAGTGCCATCCCCTAGGTTTTGGAAGACGTGCTGAGTGTTGGTAAAGGGTGCCTGACCCAGCCAGGTGACACCCTCGCCACCCATCTGGGCAAAGGTGTGGGTATTGCGATCAGGCATCCACGTTGCCATGTAGTGGCAGCCAATACCCCCCATCGCATGACTGCCGTCGGGCACTTTGGTCGAGGTGTTATGGGGGCATCCCGAGCAAAAATGCGGAGCGCGTGCGGCGGGGGACTGGTTCGCGGTCAGCGCGCGTTCCTTCTGCTCGATCCAGGCAATACGAGACTCCAGATCCGCACTGGTGAAAAAGCGTCGCAGACGACTGGCTATGGCCAGCGCGACCATAGCGGGAGTGAGCTCGCCAGTATTGGGCACCAGATCGGCGCCACGTTCGTCGAATTCCCCGACTACGATAGGGCGCGCTGCGACCGGATAGTTGTAGAGCTGTGATGTCAGCTGGTCCTCGATCACAGACCGTTTCTCTTCGACAACGAGCACTTCCTCGAGCCCTTCGGCAAACTGATGAATGCCCTCGGGCTCCAGCGGCCAAGGCATACCCACTTTGAACACGCGGATGCCGACGGCTGCTGCGAGCTCCTGATCAATCCCCATGTCCTCCAGCGCCTGCATGACGTCGAGATAGGCTTTGCCCGAAGTCACAATGCCCAACCGGGGATTCGGGCTGTCTATCACTACATGGTTCAATCGATTGACGCGCGCAAATTCCCGCGCCGCATAAATCTTGAACTTGTTGAGTCGTCTCTCCTGCTCCAGTGGCTGATCGGGCCAGCGCGCATGGACGCCCTCTGCGGGCAGTTGAAAATCCTCGGGGATCAGAATGCTGACGCGGGACGGATCGATATCCGCTGAAATCGCGGAGTCCATATTCTCGGTAATTGCCTTGAGGCCCACCCAGCAGCCGCAGTATCGAGACAGTTCCCAACCAAAAATACCGAGATCCAGAACCTCCTGAACATCGGCGGGCGCCAGTACGGGAATTGAGGCTCCCATGAACATGTGCTCTGACTGATGTGGCAGCGTGGAAGATTTACAGGCGTGGTCGTCGCCGGCGACCGCCAACACGCCGCCATGGCGGCTGGTGCCAAAGGCATTGGCATGCTTGAACACGTCCATGCTGCGGTCTACGCCAGGTCCCTTGCCGTACCACATGCCGAAGACCCCGTCGTATCGAGCCTCGGGGAAGAGCGTGGTCTGCTGACTGCCCCAGACGGCGGTGGCGGCAAGCTCCTCGTTGATGCCCGGCTGAAAGTGGATGTGGTGGCGCTCGAGAAAGGATTGCGCCCTCCACATGGCCTGATCGACTCCCCCAAGCGGGCTGCCTCGATATCCGGAGACGAATCCTGCCGTGTTGAGCCCTCTCGCGGCATCTCGCTGGTGCTGCAGCATCGGCAGTCTTACCAACGCTTCAACGCCTGTCATATAGGCCCGGGTTTGGTCTAGGGCGTATTTATCGTCCAGCGATACGGCTTTGAGAAAAGATGCTTCGGCCTGCCCCATGACGCCCTCTAAATGTAATGTTTGGCAGAACATAGTGTGGCCGAGAGCGAGAGGTATTCGTATTCGATTTGTGGCCTTTATCGGATTTTAGTGGGATATTTAGTCTTATTAATAAATATCAGAGAATAAATGATCCATGAATTTACAGAAAATCGATATTCAGATCCTCGGGGCGCTGCAGCGCGATGCCACTATTTCTACCGCTGACCTTGCCACGCAGGTCCACCTCTCCCAGTCCCCCTGTTGGCGCCGGGTGAACAAGTTGGAGGAGGCCGGCGTGATTGATCGACGGGTCGCCTTGCTGGATCGCCAAAAGCTGGGGTTGGAGGTAGTGGTGTTCGCCACCGTCAATCTGAACCAGGTGGGCAAACAGAATTTGCTCGCTTTCGAGCGCAGCGTGGAGTGCCATCCCGAAGTGGTGGAGTGCTACACCATGGCGGGGATCTGGGACTATGTGCTCAAAATTGTGTGCCGCGACATCCGGCATTACGAAGATTTCGTGCGCAACACTTTGTCGGCGTCAGATGCGATTCGGGAGCTGCACTCTCACATTGCCGTGACAGAGATCAAGAATACGACCGAGCTACCGTTGCTGATGGAATCGGAATAAGGAGTGATCACACCCTTAAGCCGGCGCGGGATACCGTCCGTAACGGAGCTAGTAAATATTTTGCGCCGGGAATAACGGCTCCGATGATTCAGGGTGCGTCATGCGGTCTGAGAAACCAGCACAGTGCCTCGGCCTGACTGGGCCACGGTGCCTTGTGTCGGGCCTCTGAGGCCTGCAGGCGATGATGATGTGGTGCGCCGCTCGACAGTGCCTGCTCCGCAATGTCCAAGAGCTCAACAGGCGAACGGCAATTCGCTGAGGACGCTTTCGGTGACTCAGCCAGCATAAAGTTGTCGAGCGAGGCGGGCGGCGCTTCGTTACAGTCACGGTGTTGCCATAACCCTGTTTTGGTATCGAGGCTATAGGAAGGCAAAAGTCTGCTGCCCCATCTTGCAATTAGCGTCATCGCACTTAACACGTAATCAACTTCCTCCTCAGCACTCAGCCAGTGGAGGTTGAATCTCACCCAGCCGGGGCGAAGGCAGCCAAACCCGCGCCTCACCTCGGCAGCCAGCGCCTCGGAATGCTCGGGTGTCAGATCGAGCAGAGTATGGCCGTAGGGCCCGGCGCATGAGCAACCGCCCCTAGCCTGAATCCCAAACAGATCATTGAGCAACCGCACCACAAATCCGTAAAGCAGTGGTGCCCGATATGCCGGGTTGCGATGCGTTATATCAGCAACTCATAAAGGCAGATCTCTTTGACGTTAGCGCAAGCTTTGTCACGGAGACCATGAAACACACCACCGAACTGCCTCTTTGACTGTCTGGCAGTGGGCGC
>JAAEZV010000110.1 GCA_018222695.1 Gammaproteobacteria bacterium | reverse complement strand
GGAACGAAGTGATTCATATGGGGCCAGTAGGATCGGCATCGTTGATTAAAGTTATCACCAACATGTTGGCGCTGGTGCATTTGCAAGTCTGCGGTGAGGCGCTGATGCTGGCATCGCGGGGCGGGCTGGATTTAGCGACCAGTTGGAAAGCCATTGCGGCCTCTTCAGGAAATTCTTTTGTTCACGAAACAGAGGGACAGCTCATTCTCAATGGTAGCTATGACATTGGTTTTACCATTGATTTGGCGCTCAAAGACCTTGGTTTCGCGAAGCAATTTGCAGAGGAGCTGGGCGTGCCCCTTGAGCTGGCCGCCGCAACATTTGCGCGCTTTAAGCAGGCACGGGATGCGTACGGCGGGGAGAGCCAATCACCCAAGATTGTCAAATTGCTCGAGGATGCGCTCGACACACCGCTGCGCGCTCCCGGCTTCCCGGCGGCCTTGAGCTAAACATCAGATTAGGGAGCGCGGATGCCCGTGGTAGCACTGTGCATGCGATAGGATTTATGTGGAGTCGCCCATCAACCGGAGGAAGCGATTAATGAATTCTCGATTTATCAGAGTCGTTGTCTTGAGCCTGTGCACTACGTTTTCGGCTTTGGCTCAAACCGCGCCGTATCAGATCACGGTGCTGGCAACCAACATTTCTGATTATGGTGGTTTGGGTGAGTGGAGCTTTGCCGCGCTTTTTGAGGGCGAGCAGGACGCAGTGCTCTTCGATACCGGCTTCAAAGAAGACACCGTGCTCCACAACGTGCTGCATCTGGGCGTCGATCTATCAGGGGTCGAGAAGGTCGTGCTCAGTCACTTTCACAGTGACCATACCGGGGGCTTGTTGATTCTCCGCGAGCATTTTCGCCCCGCGAATGAAGCCGCCCTGAGTCAGGTGTATGTGGCCGCGGGGTTTTTTGACCAGCGCGCGACCGCAACGGGTGTCGAGGTGGGTCCCGGTGATTTCGCCAGTGCGCAAGACTTCAAAGCCGCAGCCGAAGCTCTCGGGATCCGCTTCAGTGAGATAAGCGAACCTACCGAAATAGCCCCCAAGCTGTGGTTGACGGGTCCCGTGCCGCGGGTAGAGGAGCACTACAACGGCCCCGCGGGGCTGTTTATCAATCAGAATGGTGCGCCGGTACCAGACATCATCATGGATGATCAGTCTCTGGGGTATCTCACTGATAAAGGCTGGCTGATGACTTCCGGTTGCGGTCACTCGGGTTTGATCAATACCGGCAAGGTGTTGCAGTCGATAAAAGATGAACCGATTTATTCCATCGTTGGCGGGTTCCATCTTTGGCAGGCTGACAGCGAGACACTGAACCGCACGGCAAGCTGGCTCGAGGAGAAGGGTTTGGGGCTGATGATGGGTGGCCATTGCACCGGCATTGCTGCGGCTGAAATCATCGCCAGTCAGTTGCAGCTGCCGCGCTCTCACATCTCTCACGCGGCCATCGGTTCAGTGATTACGCCAGAGCTGACCATCATCCGCAGTTCAGTCGAATAGGCGTTGTCGTGACCGTCCGGTAACTTAAACAGTCGCGGCGATCTGGTATGGTTTGCCGTCACAGCATGTTTGGGGGTGTTTTGTGATTGATATCAGTGAGTCTATAGAGGCCTGCGCTAATCATTACGGCGAGCAGGCGGATGCCATGCGCACTTACCTATTAGAGGGTCAGGCGGCCGCGCTCGCGCTACCGAACAGGGGGCCGCTGAGGTTCACCGAATCCGGCGCGCTGGCAGACGAGATTCGGGCGGCGTATTCCGAATACGGCTTTTATGTTTTTGAAAATGTGCTGAGCGACGAAGAGCTCGACGACATCAAAGCCGATCTCGATACCATGCGCGCGCAGTTTCCCACCGGGCCGGAAAGTCAGGTGAATGCCGCCGGCGAACCGGCCTTAGGTGCTGACGCCAAGGCGTTAACGCTGGTTTGGTCAAAACCGCTGGGTGACCCGCTGGGCGGTACCGAGCTCGCTAACGGCCGCCATCAGGTGAAAATGTTTGAGCCAGAGGCCGATGCAGATGCCCCCATGGCGGCTCCCTTCATTTTGCTCGGCTCGCTGCAGTTCTCGGATGCGTGTTTGAGAACCTACGCTCACCCCGAATTACTCAAAGTCACCGAGTCGATTAATGGCCCCGATTTTGCGCCGTTCAATGAGGCATTGTTTATCAAAGAGCCCGGCATCGGTGCGGCGGTTTCTTGGCATCAGGATGGGGTCACCCACTGGGACAGCCCTGACTTTGATGAGGACATTCACGGCTTTAATTTCATGGCCCAGGTGTATGGCAGCACCGCGGTAAACGGTGTCTGGGTCCTCCCGGGCACGCACAAGCAGGGCAAGCTTGATATCAAGGCACTGGTGGACGAATCGGGCAGTGAGCGCCTCGAGGGAGCGGTACCGATCGTTTGTAATCCTGGCGACGTGGTGATGTGTAACCGGCAGCTACTGCATGGCTCATTCCCCAACTGTGGTTTTGAGCCGCGTATTACCGTGAACTTCGGCTTTCATAAGCGCTCCTCAGTGTTGGGCGTGATGGGTGGTGGTATCCACAGTGATGCGCAGGTGTTTGACGAGGAAATTGTGAATCGCCGCTCACGGGCGATCGGATACGCGATTGATGCTCGCAAGCAGCGATTCCCCGACGAGACCCCTTACCAATATCGGCCGCTCTTGGCCGCCGCCAACGACTACCGGTGGAGTGAGTCGGCGCGGGCTGACCTCAAGGACTACAACATCGACGATCTCAGCATCTGAATTGCCTAGCGAAAGTAGCCGGGCGGCAGCCCTTAGCGATTCAAGCAGTCGTTAGCGATGTAAGTGGTCGCTAGTGATTCAGCAGTTCAGCCATGATGGCGTTGAACTGCGCGGGGTCTTCCTGCATCACAAAGTGGCCCACGCCTGACATGAGCACCGCCTCAAATGAGGTAGTAAGAGCCTGCCCCGCACCGATATTGGTCGGGCGATAGTCTGAGTTGATCAGGCGAACGGGTACGTCGATGTCCGCCAATGTCTGCTCGACTTCCTCGTTAAACCAGCGCGCAAAGCCTCCAAACGCGCCTATTCCCGCTGCGGCTGGCGCGGCACTCATATCGCTCGCGATCTGGTCAATCAGCGCGGGGTCTGATGTAGGTAAGAAGAAACTGCCGCGCACCAAGCCTTCCACCGTGCCGGAGAAATCAGCCTCCAAGGCGGCGAGCATCCCCGCGAGTTGCTCATCGGGGTAGCGCAGTGACACATCGCCCAGGGTGTCAGCGCCGATGACCATTTTGACACGCCCTTTAAGCAACCTCGCGGCTTCCAGTGCCACCGGCCCGCCCATCGAGTGGCCGACCAAGATGATCTCTTCCAGTTGCAGCCTGTTGGCCACCGCAGCGACATCGGCACCAAAATTGGCCATCGACCATTCCACGCGGTTTACCCCGGAGTCGCCGTGCCCGGCAAGATCAATAGCCACGACTTGATGCGTCGATGCGAACACGGGCAGCTGCGCCGACCAGTAGCTGCGATCGCAGTTCCAGCCATGGATGAAAACAAGCGACGGTGATCCATTGCCCCCAGACTCGTAGTGGATTTGGACGCCGTCTTTTGCAGTCGTAACGCCGCTGGTCAGGCGTTCGTCAGCCTGTGCGGCCACTCCCATCAGCAGACTCGCGATGAGCAAGCATCGCGTCAGTCTGTGGACGAGGTTAGCGCCTAAAAGTGAGACTTCTTGCACCGAATATCTTTGTTTAACCGTTTTCAATTTCATCGCCGTGCTCGGAAGATTATGCCTGAGATCGATGTGGCTGGGCGTGTAGGTTACGTGGTACTCATGATCCGAGTAGCTCTGTGACGGCAAGACCGCTTAACGGCTCTTTTCCCCGGACTTTGCCGTAGACTGTCCCTGTCCAACCATTGACTGCGCCCCATGAACCACGTGCTGAACAGCGACAGGCCCGACAAGGTTGCTTTGATCGAAGGCGACCATGCCTTCACCTACGCACAAGTCGAGAGCCGCATTGTGCAGTTTGCCAGCGGACTTCTCGCTGGCCGCAGTGATCTTGAGGAGGCGCGCATTGCCTTTCTTATTCCGGCCGGCGTCGATTATGTGACCGCATTGCATGGCGTGTGGCGAGCAGGCGGTATTGCGATTCCCCTTAATGTCGCCTCGGCAGAATCTGAATGGGAGCACTGCCTGACCAGCGCGGGGGTGACACAGGTCATCGTCGATCAGCAGACCCTGGCCGGTATCGAAGGCCTATGTGATCGCCTGGCTATGCCGATCGCTACCGTCAGCGACACCGTGACGGATAGTGTGTTGCCGTTGCCCGAGCTCTCTCCACAGCGACGGGCGATGATTGTTTTTACCAGTGGGACCACCAGCAAACCCAAGGGAGCGGTAACGACCCACGGCAATATCGCGGCACAGATCGAGACGCTGGTCACCGCCTGGGAGTGGCAGCCGGAGGATGTTATACCGCTGTTTCTGCCTCTTCATCACGTGCATGGGATCATCAACGTACTGAGCTGCGCGCTGTGGGCCGGGGCCACGGTGCATGCAATGCCCAGGCTCGATCTCACTGCGCTTTGTGCGCAAGTCGCCGCCGATACATTCAGCGTGTTCATGGCAGTCCCCACCATCTACGTGAAGCTCATCGATCATCTCGAGACCCTGGAAGATGAAGAAGTGCAGGGGATCAGTGAGGGGTTTGCCAACATGCGCCTCAACGTGTCGGGCTCAGCTGCCTGTCCCGTCGAGGTGTTTGAAGAGTGGCGGGATCTCACAGGGCAGGTGCTCTTGGAGCGCTACGGCATGACAGAGATCGGCATGGCGCTCTCCAATCCCTATCGGGGTGAGCGGCGCCCGGGCTATGTGGGGCAGGCGTTGCCCGATGTCGCGGTGCAGCTGGTAGATGAGGAGGGCGATATCGTCACCGGGGAGGGCACGCCCGGCGAGATTAGAATCCAGAGCCCGACCGTCTTTTTGGAGTACTGGGGTAATGCGGAGGCCACAGAGGCCAGTTTCTCTGAGGGATGGTTTTGCACCGGCGACATTGCGGTAATCGAGGACGGTTACTATCGGATTATGGGTCGCTCGTCTGTCGATATCATCAAGTCGGGCGGCTACAAACTGTCGGCCCTCGAAATTGAAAATAAATTGCTCGCGCATCCGCAGATCGCCGAAGTGGCGGTCGTGGGTATCGCGGATCGCACCTGGGGAGAAGCTGTCGCCGCGGTGGTGGCCCTTAAAGGTGACGGTGACATGACGTTGGACGCCCTGAAAAGCTGGTGTGATGGCAAGCTGTCGTCCTACAAGGTGCCCAAACAGCTTCAGGTGGTGGACGCACTGCCGCGCAATGCGATGGGGAAGGTGGTGAAACCCGCTCTCAAGCCACTATTTGAGTGACTTAACCTCAAGCTGCGATAACGTTTTCTGCGCTTAAGCTCTGGGACTGAGTGGCGGCTCCTCTCTTGGTACCGTCATGACCAAGTGGTGGCTTCCTTTTTCTTACGTCATGGATCGGCGTTGGTTTGCGGTGATGTCTCTGCTCGGGAGAGCAGGTAATAGGTGAGCGTGGACAGCACCAGAGCCGGAAACACCTCGTGAAGGTCCTGCCGCAAACCCAAGGCAATCCAGACGATCAGGGCCGATATGCCCACCGCCATTGACCAGAGCACAGTGCGAGCCGAGCCGCGCTGCCAGTACAGGCCAAATACCACGGCGGGGAAAAAGCAGACGGCGTAGAGACTGCCCGAGAAGATCGTGATTTCAACGATGTCGCCCGGCGGGTTAAGCGCCAGTAGTGCCGCGACAATCGAAAAGCCAATGACAGCGGTGCGGGTCCAAAGAAGTTCGCGGGATGAGGGACTAAAGGGCGCTACAATATTTTTGTAGAGCGTGGAGGCTGCGACCAACAGCACGCTGTCCATCGATGAC
>JAAEZV010000109.1 GCA_018222695.1 Gammaproteobacteria bacterium | reverse complement strand
CGAGCTCCAGTATTTACCCATGGCGGTGGCAAAGGCCTGTGGGTCAGACACATCCAACCCGTAAACCATGCCTACGGGTGCTGACGGTGCCGCTTGATCATCGGCGTGGGCAAATGAGGCCCCGAGGGCCAGCGCCATGGATGCCAAGATGCTGATTAACGTTTTCATAATGTTCCCCTTTATTGTGTAGAGTAAAAGTTGTTCAGAAATGAGGGCCGCCTTATGCGGTAGGGGCCCTCAGACGCGTCGTTCAGGGTCTGTTCATCACCTGGGATTGATATACCCGGCCGGAGTCACAGGCTACGACGTCGCCGTAGAGCGCGTTCCAGGCGGTGATCAGTCCTTCGTTCCACCAGGTGTTAGTGAAGTTGGCGTAAGCAGATAGCGACGGATACCCGGTAATCCACTTGAAGCTGATGGCATTCTCAAGCCCAGCAGGACCCCCTGCGCGAGGCCACAGTTGCACTGCGCCAAGATCCGCACCGGTGAGTCCTCGGGCAGACATCTCTTTGGCAAAGGCGATATTGGCTACCAGTAGATCAGCATCACCCTTGCCCTCTTTATAAAAGCAGTCAGAAAACTCGGTGACGTGATTGCCCAGCGTCCAGTCTTCCGCGGGGAAGACCTCCCAGGCGCCCCACTCGCTGTGCGAGCACTGCTCAAGGAATTTATTCGCTTCGACATACAGTTCGGCGCCGTGCTCCGCGCGCTTGTCCATGTCAGCGCCGTAGTCGGCGTAGTTCTCCCAATAACCCAACCACGTAAAGTCGGTTGGGTATTGGCCATCGGAAAACTCTGGCCACATTAGTTGGCCAACGTGGTTTTGAAATGCATCGTGCTCTTCGCCCCAAGCGTTGACTAGCGCAGCATGCTTCATGGACAGCTCGTAACCGTTGACGCCGTCCTTGAAGCTGCAGCCATAAATTTCGACCGGATTGCCCATGGCCCATTCTGGTCCGCCAGATGCATGATTATCGGCCAGGCTCATAGGCGTTAATAGCAGGCACGCGGTACCCAGGAAAGACTGAATTTTCATGATTTCCTCCAATAGATAAGGCCTGCCGCAGATGCTGTGGCAAGCCCCGAGATAGGTTGTTTTTATGGTCGGTAAAGTACCGACTCGGTGTTAAGCATCTCGCCGGTGCAATCCGCATAAAGATTGAAATAGTCGCGGGTTACTTGCCAGCCGCCATTGGCCTGCATAGAGCGCCGCGCCATGAATGATTCCATGTCGGGGTAAATGGCGACATGCGCAAATTCACCGGCCGCATCGGCACCGCCGGTATGAGGCAGCATAACGAGCCATCCGATGATGCCACCGGAATCTTCCTGCATGTCTTCTGCGTATTCGGCGTGCTTGGCGGAGATCTCTTCAAATGTGACGCCGTCTTTGCGGGTGCACCAGTTCCAAGTGACATATCGCTCGTCGTCAGTAGCCATCTGTTCTTGATCCGCGTAGAGCATGAAGGCATGTGCCTGCTTAACATGGCACATTGCTAAAGACTGCCATTGTTCGTTCAGCGCCATACCCTCTTTCGACGTCAGCCAGAGATCCCACGACTTTCCCCAACGTTGATAGTCGCTGACCAAAAATTCGACAAAGTCGTAGGGCCAGGGGCGTGACAGGTTTTGGTGCGAGAACAGTGGAAATTGGCGGACAAACACGGGGTCAACTTCATTCTCTTTCGCCCACTCAAAGTAGTCTTCCACCATGGCGTGGTAGTCCTCGAGAGCGACCCCGGGATTTAACTTGCATAGGTTGGCTTGAATATTGAAGGGTTGCTGTACGTTGATGTTGTCGATCATGTGGTCGTCGGCCATCACGGTGCCGTTAGCGAAAATCGCCAACAGCATGGCAGCGAGCCATGCGGGTATTAAAAGCTTCATTATTTTTCCCCAGGTGGTTGAGTTTGAAGGTGTTTTCTTCGCATCCGCGGCTACTCACACACCATAAAACGTATCAAAACAGGGCGGTTTGGCGGTGAATTTTTTTTGACATGTTGCGTTGCAAAAATGCAACGAGGCGGGCCAGGTGTTACAGATCCGGGCTCCGGTCTGGCTTGACCAAAAGATAAAAGAGCCCACCGCTGGCGATGATGGTTGCAGAAATCAGCGCCTCTACTGGCCGCTGGACCACAACATAGGTCAGCGTCCAGCCGGTGATGCCAAGGAAGATCAGCGGCGTGATGGGGTAGAGCGTCACACGAAATGGGCGGGGGAGGTGGGGTTGTCGCCAGCGAAGGATAAACAAGCCCAGTACGGTAGCGAAGGTATTGAGCGCCATTGTCGCGCCAGAAAACACCAGGATTTGTTCGAAAGAAGCCGTCCAAAGAAACGCCAGTGCCGTGCCGGATTGAAAAAGGATGGCGTTGACCGGGATGCCATCACGATTCTCCCGGGCAAGGGGTGCAAAACGGGGGTAGTCTTGCCCGATGCGGTGCAACACGCGTGGACCGGCCAAGATCATGGCGCTGATGGTCGAAATGAGTAACAGCGCCAGCAGCAGGCCCATGAAGGTGCCCAGTCGCGGGCCAAATGCGAACTCCGCCGCGATGACCCCCACCTCGATTTTGCCCACCATCGCCTCCATGGGGGCGACGGAGAGAAAGACGAAGTTCAGCAAGCAATACAGTGCGGCTACGACGGCCGTGCTGATACCCAGTACCCAGGGCAAGCTCTGTTGGGGGGCCGCCAGTTCGCCACTGATGTAGGTGGCGGCGTTCCATCCCGAGTAGGCGTAGTTCACATAGATCAGCGAGACAGCGAAGGCGCCGCTGCCAAGCCATAACGTGGCGTCACCGTCCCAGACGAAACGGGTTTGCTGCTCGGCAGGGCTGAGGGTGAGCGCGGTCACTGAGAACAGCACGATGAGCAGCAGCTTGAGCAGCGTAAAGCCCGTCTGCGTACCGCCACTGTGACGGTGGGTGCTGCAGTGGGCCGCCGTGAGCGCGACGATGGCGACGGTGGCCAGCCACAGCGGATCCACCCCCAACCCGCTTGAGTTGAGGTAGCTGCCAAAGGTCAGCGCGGCCAATGCCGTGGGCGCAGCGAACCCGACCGTCGCGGACACCCAGCCGGAGATGAAGCCCGCGCTGGGATGATAGATCTCGGTTAAAAAATGATACTCACCCCCTGAGCGAGGCAGGGCGGCACCTAGCTCGGCATAGCTCAGCGCGCCGCAGAGTGCGGAGATTCCACCCACCAGCCACAGCATCATGATCACTGGCGCGGATTGAATATCGATCAGCTGAAAACCAAGGCTGGTGAAGACCCCGGTGCCGATCATATTGGCGATGACTACGGCCGCGGCAACTTTGGGGGGGTAGTGTGACAGGGTAAATCCTCAGTGACGCAGCCCAATCAGGGCGACACTTAAATTATTGCGCCGATCAACCAGAATGTCCCCATGCCGGCTATCAAGGCGAGAATGTGGTTGCCTGTGGTTTTGGCGGCGAATGCCGCGCAAATCAGGCCTAGCAGCTCGGGTAGGCCAGCGGCGAGTTCCCCCTCAGGCGTTGTTAGCATTGAGATCACTAATGCCGCCATGACGGTGGGGGCAACGTATTCGAGGGCGCGTAGCAGTAGCGGCGGAAACGCATAGCGCGCCAGCGCAAAAATAAAGAACGCCCGCATGGCGTAGGATCCGACGCCGGTCAACAGGATGGCCAGCGTAATCATCGAGACTTCCACCGCTGCGATAGCAGCATTACCGCAACGCTGCAGATCACAGCGATCAATATACCGGCTCGATTGGGCAGGGAGGCCAGCAGGTAGGTCACTGCCATCGCCAATGCAGCCGCGGCTAACTTATCGCGTCGATCACTCGCCGCCATCATCAAGCTCACAAAGAGTACGGGCGCCGCAAACTCCACACCCCATTCAGGAGGGATAGCGGGTCCCAGCACGACTCCCAGCGCGGTAGAGATCATCCACAGTGTCCAGAAGGTGAAGCCTGCGCCAAGAAAATAGCGCCGAAAGGCAACGGGCTCCTCTATCGGTTTGATCTGACTGAGCACAAATACTTGATCAATCAGCACATAGGAGCCGACCCAGCGGAACCAGCCGGGTTGGTTTTGGAACCGAGGGGCTAACGTGACGGAATAGAGCATATGGCGAGCGCCGACGATCAGAGCGGCACTGACCGCTGCCGCGACAGATGCTCCCTCGCCTATCAAGGTAAACAAAGTCACCTGAATGGCGCCGCCAAAAATAATGGGTGATGACGACCAGCCCAGCCATTCCGGAATACCGGCTTCCGCCACCACCACTCCAAAAACAAAGGCGAATGGCAGCGCCGGTATGAACAGGGGCAATGCGTCAAGAGAGCCTTGGATGGCGGGGCGAACAGGGGCGGTATTCATAACAACGGCAACGCGGCAGATTGGTGAAAAAAGAAGCGGCCCACTCAGGGGCCGCTAGATCAGCGTTCGATATTGACGTTAATCCTCAAAGTCAGATGTTTGGGTGCGGTGAGTGCCATCGTAGCCGGCGCTGGAGAAGTGCATGGCCTTGATGCGCCACTCTCCATCTTCTTCCAGCGTCCAGACATTGGTGACACGGGTACGGTAGGGATACTGGTCTGACTTATCTCCAACCATGCCCTCGAGGTAGTAACGAGCGTAGACGACTCCGTCCGCTATTTCTGCGACCTCAGGGTAGAACACTTGCATGTTATTTTGCTGTCCTGCCATGTTCCGCTTCCAGTCATCCGCGCTCGAGGCGGCGAAGGGCTTATGGAAGCTGCCATCCGAATTGGTGCCATAAATACCGGCAGAGCTCTCCAGATTAGCGACGGCCTTGTGATCTCCAGCGTTTCTGGCAGCCCAGTAACTATCGATTGCTGTTGAAACAGCATCTTCCGCGCCGCCATGTCCATCAGCCCGTGCGATGCCAGGCAGAACGAGTGCGCCGATGAGCAACGCAGCGGTAAGTTGGACGAATTTCATATCGACTCCTGTTGTGGTGTTGTGGCTTAGGGATATTGGGTCTCACATCTGTGCAACCGTTCCCCTACGGGGGGTATAGCTTTTTTTTCGCGTCTTGCGCAACCTTTTGCTCGTGTCAGGGAACGACGCAGTGTATTGATCGCAGGAAGCGGTTTTCTCGAACCTGCCACCGAAAGTCCGGAACAAGCAGGGAAGAGTGCAGAGGAAATCGGTGACGACGCGGATGAGCTGAATAAGGCTTTGAAATCGGTTACTGGCCTCGGTGAATCGGCGGCAAAGGCGTGGGGCAAGCTGTTTGGCGGGGATTAAGCCCACACAATCTGTCACCTTTTGCGCTCTTTGTACTTTGATATCTTGTCCCAGCCGGCCTAGCATCGGGGTTTAGCAGAACGTCGCTAGGGCCGGTATGGCAGGGTTCAATGCCTCTGTTCTTGAGGCAATTGGCAATACACCCATTGTAGAGCTCAACCGCTACGGCGCTGAGGTGAGCCCACTGTTGCTTGCCAAACTCGAGTTCACCAATCCCGGGGGCAGCATGAAAGACCGTGCCGCCCTCGGCATGATCGAGTGGGCAGAGCGTGAGCACCAGCTCAGTCCCGGCGCGGAAATCATTATCTCAACCTCCGGTAACCTCGGCATCGGCATGGCCATGACCTGTGCGGTGAAAGGCTACCAACTGATTTGTCTGGTTGATCCCAAACTCAACCCTTCTACGGAGCGCAGTCTGGAGCTACTGGGTGCTGAGTTGGTGAAGGTAGATGAACGGGATCAGACCGGCGGCTACCATCTGACTCGCCTCAAAAGACTCGAGACGTTGCAGGCGGAACGGCCTAACGCCATTTACCTGGACCAATATGACTCTCCGGCAGCGATCGAGGCGCACCGGAGTTCCACTGGGCGGGAAATACTCGAACAGATGGACGGCCGCCTCGATGCCATGATCATGGTTGCTGGCACAGGCGGGAGTTCCATGGGCGTCGCCCG
>JAAEZV010000108.1 GCA_018222695.1 Gammaproteobacteria bacterium | reverse complement strand
GCGAAAAATTGACGGTCAGCGACTCGCCGGATTTGACTCGGCGGGTGGTATGCCCTGCGGCCGCCCCCTCACTTGAAGAGGTCGTTCTTACCTCGGCGTAGGTACCGCTGTAATCGGCATCCCACAGCAAGTGGAGCGATTCGATTAACTTGTCGGTCGTGGGGTCGTAGTAGGTCATCCAAGATTCCACATAGTCGGTGCCAAAACGACTCGTTCCGCCAGTCGGCTCACAAAGGGTCAGGGTTTGGTATGCATTAGGACCCAGCAACACCTCCTCCGGCTCATAGGTAGAGGTCTCTGTGCTACCTGTAGGGGTAAGGGCGGAAAACCCCCGTATCTCAATGGTATGAGGCGTTTGATTCAACATGGCATGGCCGGACTTGACCCCTTCGCTGCCATCATCGCGCTCACACGCCCCATCGTAGTCAGGGTTGATCGAGAGCGACCCCTCAACAACGCGGAAGTCTGACACCAGCTCCGGCGCCACTGCGTTACTCTGATACCCCGCCAACATGAAGCGGGTTTGCGTAAAACCACGGGCGTTGTCCGCCGATTCGGGATCACCCGCCGCTACGCCGCAGGCCTGCCCACTGCAGCTACTGAGCTTGGGGCTAGAGAACACCGCACTCTCGGGCTCAGTGCCATAACTCATGATGGTGTGGAAAACCCCCTCTCGGTAGTGCCCAAAGCTGAAGGGATAGGCCTGTACCTCTTCCTCCTCCGCGATGCGACGCTCGTGGGAAGAACCCAGCAAATGACCAATCTCATGGGCGGTGGTGGTATCCGTGCAATAGGTGTCTCCGGGGGCTTTATCAATGGGCAGCCATTGCACGACCGTCACATAAGCATCGCGATATGGCACGCCATTCTGCACCCCTACTGGGGCAATCCCGCAGGCATCGTCATCCTCGGGAATGTTCTCGCGCAGCGCGACCACCAGATCCGCGTCATAAAAAGCGCGGTCACTTTCGATATCGGTAAACGGTGCCTCCGCCTCGAACATCTGATCGAGCACATCTTCCTGTAGCTTCGCAGGATCAATCTCGAGGGGCTTCACGGCCACCACATTCGCGCGCAGAGCAATCTGGCTGTCTAACATGGCCTGATTGGTAATTTCTGTTACCAGATCGGCGATCGCCTCGGGGGTTTCCATGCCGGCCTCGTGGTAGAAGAGCAGGTCCAGCGTCGCCGTGCCAGACCCAAATACCGGGTAATGGACCGTCTCGTCAGAGAGGTCTTTCAACACTGTGCGCTCCATGCGTTGGAGGTCGAGGTTTAATTCAGCGGCCGGCGCCGCTCTGTCGAATCGTTTCATTCTCACACCGCCCCGATCCGCGGGGCGAGCCAGATACGGGTCGGCATAGTGCCAAACGATTTCACTGCCTTCCTGCACCAGCCGATACGTTTTGCCACCCTCGCGGAGTGACCCCTGAAGCTGCCCGTCCGACGTCACGACCATTGTCAAACGGCCGCCCACCTCACTCACGCCGCGAATCACCTTGTTGCCATGATTGGACCGCCGGGATGTTTCCACACGGAACGCGAAGTCCTCTCCGAACTCCGAGCTCAGCGAAAGCATGTCGCCGGCACGGGCATTGAGCTGTTTGAGCGAGGTCACCGTTTGCGGCAGCTGATCCGCTTGCGTGAGTTGTAACGTCAGGGCGTCACCTGCGGACATCACAGGCAGGCAAAATACGGGGCAAATGGTCAGGAAAACGCTGAGGCAGCTCCTACGCAAGGCACTGCGTTCACAAAGGGAAAATTCCATTTTCACCGCCTCTGATCTGCTTAGACTGAAAACGGTATAACATCTCCGCAGTCCGGATTGAAGGGAATCACCGTGGCACCAGAACCGACTTTCTATGCAATATATGACGCGGACGGCTCATTTATGGGTGAAGTCCGCTACCTTCGCGACAAGTGTTTGGGTAAAGCGGATTGCGCGCTGTGTGACTTGTCTCACGGCTGGAACCCAATGGGCCGATCAGACTGGCGCAGGCGCAAAGGCGTTGCGGCCTCGCTCAACTGGCTACATCGCGATGAGCTACCCGGGCACGTTGCAGCTCAGGTAGTGGGCCAACTGCCCTGTGTCGCGGTGGACCGCAGCGGCGAAATCGATATCGTCATTGGCCGCGAAGCGCTGCGAGGATGCGAGGGGGACTTCAGCGTATTTGAGCACCTGTTGGAGCAAACAGTGCGGGCGCTGCACGCTGAGCCAGCACCCGACACTGACAGCGGGTCGACCGCTTAGCTTTCTGCGGCGTAGACCACGCGGCAGTTCATAGTGAAACCATGCTCGTACTGCCTGACCTTGGCCATGTCACCAAGAATGGTCGATGCCCAGTCGCTCTCCAGCGCATCGAGCATGGCGCCAAGGCGGTTGCCATTCGGCGCCTCGACAACTGTCATCAGCTTGCCCGCATTCTCGCCGCTCAGGTAGCTATAGACCGTGAAGCGGATATCTGAAAAGCCGTTTTCATCCGCCGTAGCAGACATGCGCGCCACTTCCTTTAGGTACTGAGCCGGATCATCGCTGGATATCACGATGTTCCAGTTGGCGAAGGTATCGCCGGCTGCATAGTCACCCGGCTCCGCATAGATCACGCTATAGGCATCGCCACGCGAGACAACGCGATCCGCTTTGAGTTTTTTCAGCTCCTTCATCACCGTCGGGTTGTACTGCTCTGAACCCAACGCGGTCGCATGGTCACCAAAGAGGTGCCAGTAATACAGCTCGCCGGGGCCATAGAAGCCCGCCGACGGCACGCAGACACCGCCTACAGCCGCATCAATCGATTCTGCGATCGCCTCTCCGCTTCCCTGCACCCACTGCAGGTACGCTGTCGGGTCCTTGGTATTCACTGTCAGCACAGACATCGCCGGACGCGACCAGGCCTGACTGGCCGCCAAAGTCAGCATTAAACCCAGCGCCGCGCTGACCCCAAAAAATGTTTTTGAATTATTCATCGTTTTTTCCTTGCGTCAGTCGAGATTCAGATAAGCAGGCCCAGACTGCAAGCGGGCCCAGAACAACCCTCACTCGAACATTTTCATAAAGGCTTCCATATCGTATTGGTTGCCGTAGAGCATGGAGCTGTTTAGCGCCACGTCTGCGGCAATCGCTACTGCGGTTTTGATTTCTTCCTCCGTGGCACCCGCTGCACGGGCAAACGCCGTGTGCGCAGGAATACAGTAAACGCACTTCATCGCCACTGAGGCTGATATCGCTGCAAGCTGCGCGTGCTTGAGCGGAATCGCCCCATTGAACACATTTTTCTCCACCGCGGCGTAGTACGCTTCAGCAGCGGCCTGCTGCGACTCGGGGTGCAGCAAAATAAACGGATTAGCCGTTTTGACATCCCGCATCGCTTCATCTTCGGCAAACGCCGATGCGCCCATCAACAACAGGCATAGCACCATCAAAAATCTCATTGGATTTCTCCTTAAAAGGACTATCGGAATTGATCACGCCCCGCTGGGGGCGTGATCTATGATTAAGGTCTAGCGACCGGTGTAATAGAGCGGCTCACCCTGAATGGAACCGATAGGAGTTGCCGCGCCCGCCGCAGCGGCCTGAAGAAAACGAAACTCCTCGCTCGCCATGACTTTGTCGCCAAAGTCGGCCATATCCTGCCAATCCTCGAATGACATGACGTAGTGCACCTTGCCATTACCACCCACACCCTCTTGGTAGATGTTCACTTTGGCACCCATTGCAGCATGCATTTTGGCTGCCTGAGTAAACGAGGCATACACAGCCGCGGCTTTCCCGGCATTGGGTTGCCACACGTACACCCGGTAGGGGCCGTCTTGTGCGAAGTCAGCAGCTTTCACTGAGTCGTCCCAGTTCAGTGCTTCCATCGACCACAGCAAGGTGCCCGAGGGGGTCTGGGAGGCTTGCGTCCAGAAGGCCTGCCACTCTTCGTTAGAGTTTGTCTCCTTGGTCTTTGCCCAGTCCGCGCCGGAATCCCAGCGCAGGACATAGTCAAACGTCGGGTAACCCGAGCTTCCTATATCCATGCGGAAGATGCCTACCGTTGCGCCATACTTCTCGTGGATTTTGGCTGCGGTCATCATGCCCTGCACCAAGCCCTCCGGAGAGGAGGAATTGGCCTGCCAACGAAATACTTCGAGTCTTTCGGCGGTCGCCACGCTGGTGAAGCCAGCGAGACAGCACACCGCGACCCAGCGGATGATTGCTTTCATATCGACTCTCCTGATTGTTGTTTGCGTTCAGCCCGTTTCTTGACACTTGTTTTGGGGGCTGACACCACAATGTAACACTCTGAACGTGAAGGTCACGTGACAGAGCCGGTCCTCACTGGGCGTCGGTATTGGGCGAGTTCAGATATCACGCAGAAGAGTCAGGCACAAACTGGTTGGCTGGTTGGGTACGAGAAGCGAACGCTGACGCCACGTGCGTGCCAAGCCTTATGAGAGGACAGTCCCCGATAAGACTGGGTAAAAAGCGAGCGGGATGTCGTGGTGACGGGCGTCACCCGGGTGATTAGACGAGCTGCTTTACCGGCACGCCGCTGCTCAACAGATACGGCTCGAGTACCTTGTATAACCGTCGGTAACGGAAAAAAGGCACCTTGGGGTAGAGATGGTGGATCGCGTGATAATTCTGGTAGCCCCACAACAGCGTCATCACCGTATCGAGCCCTGTTCGCGCCTGATAGACCGTCGTGGTGTGCATTCGCTCCTGCTCGGTATGCGGGTGATGCACCGACCAGGCGAAGAGGGTCACCAGCACCGCATTACCAATTAACTGCCCGGCCAAGAGCGTGAGCAACGTCACACCGAGATCAGCGCAAAAGAACAGCACCACCAGGCGCGTCAGAATAATGGCAATGAACTCACGCCTGACCGCGACCTTTTCTGCGTCAGTGAAATGCTCAAAGGAAGCCGCGAACAGCCATTCCTTGGGGACACCTTTTAACCAAGCGAGCATGAGTTGGTATGCATTGTCTGCTGACAGCACCATGTCGGGGTCTTCGCTGGGGTGATTGGTCGATCTGTGGTGCTTCAGGTGAGAACGCCGATGGGAAATGAAGGAAATACCGATGAACTGGCCAGCGATGTAACCCGTCCACTCATTTATCCACCGATGCTCGAGGCTCATACCCGTGACCGCGCCGTGAACGGCATCGTGCAGCGGGGTGTAGATAGCGTAGGTACAAAAGGCAATACCTGCCATTGCCCACCAGGAAAAAGTCGGTTCGGTCAGCAAATGTGCTACGGCAGCCAGGTATATCGCCGCGCAGCTCACAAGTAGCAGCAACGTCGGCCACGCGAACCCTCCAATATGGCGAATCACAACCTGTTGGGCTTCTTGTTCGTTACTGACCATCGCAGTCTCGCTACCGTGTACTCTTTATCATCTACTTTCAACGCTACCCAAACGGGGTACGCGAGCCAATACGCTAACGCTTTTCGCGACTCGAATCGCCTTTATCCGGTGCAAATAGTGACAACGAATATCGCCTGTCACATTTTGCTAAACCCGCTCCATTTGGATCACGTGGCCAGTTAGAAGCCGTGTTGGTAAAAAGCCGAAGCGCAGTTTTTGCAAATCCGTCCATAGCCGGTAAATTGATGACACCAGATCATGAAGGATAGCGCCATGAACGCCGCCATTCGTCTCGCAGAGGCTCGAGACCTTGATCAGCTCGCTGAACTTTTTGATCAGTACCGGCAATTCTATGAATGCCCGCCGGATCTGGGCGCTGCGAAAAACTGGCTTGCGGAAAACCTTGAGCGGGGGCGCTCAACCCTCTTCGCGGCGGATAACGGCTCTCAGCTCCTTGGCTTTACGCAACTGTATCCAGCGCTTTGCTCGGTGGATCTCGTCGACTACTTTGTACTGTACGACCTTTATGTGGTCGAGGCGGCGCGGCGACAGGGCATTGCACGCGCTTTAATGAACGCGGCGAGTGATTGGGCAAAAGCGCAGGG
>JAAEZV010000107.1 GCA_018222695.1 Gammaproteobacteria bacterium | reverse complement strand
ACCTCATCGGTCACCGCCAGCCGCTCACGGCGGCTGACCTTGCGCCCCTGCGCCTTGGCAATTTGCGCGCAGCGCTCATTGGCTTGCTCGCGCACTACCGTCGCTGGCAGGAGCTTCTCCTCACGCTTGAGGCGCACCATCCAGTACGGCCCCGCCGCATGGACCAGTGCCGAGGCCGCATCATCCAGCGCTGGCACCCACCCCAGGCTGCTCGCCTGAGCCGGCGTGCAGTTCGAGAAAGTGCGGGTCTGAAGACGCCGCTCAAGCTCTTCGGCGTCGATGCCGAGGCGGTTGGGTAAACGGTAAGGACGTAGGGCGCGGAACCACATAAAAATTATCCAGAGGGTGTCATGGTCGAGGGCCGCGCAGTGTATCGCAGTCTTCGCCAGCAGGTAGGACTTGGCCTAAAATCTTGTTACCGACACCGGGAGCACCTTATGCGATACCTCCACACAATGATCCGCGCCGCCAATCTCGATGACACCCTCGACTTCTTTGTCGACAAGCTGGGGCTGGTCGAGGCCTACCGGTATGACAACGACGCCGGCCGCTTTACGCTGGTCTTTCTTAGCGCGCCGGATGACCTGGAAGGCGCCAAATCCCGGCAGGCACCACTGGTAGAGATCACCCACAACTGGGACTCCCAGACCTACGACGGCGGGCGCAACTTTGGGCACCTTGCTTATCAGGTCGACGACATCTACGCGACATGCCAACAGCTCCTGGATAAAGGCGTGACGCTGAACCGCCCACCCCGCGACGGGCGCATGGCGTTTATCCGCTCACCCGACGGGATCTCGATTGAGTTATTGCAGTCCGGTGACGCACTGCCGCTGCAGGAGCCGTGGCAGTCGATGGAGAATATCGGCGAGTGGTAACGCTCAGCGGCTGAGAAAGGCCAACATCCACCGCGCGACACGGTCTCCCTCGTGCTCGCGCGTCTCAAAGCTCGCCATGCCCTCTGCCACGCGCTCAGCGCCGATCATGTCGTGGCGCAAGTTCATGATCTCTCGGGAGTAGTCCGGTATGAATTCGGGGTGGCCCTGAAAGGTCAGGATGTGCTCCCCAAGGGTCATGCCCGCCACTTCACAGTGTTCATTGCTCGCGATCTGTTGGGCTCCGGGCGGCATGACCATCACCTGATCTTGGTGTGAGGCGAGCAGGCAAAATTGATCGCTATCCGCCAGATCGAACGCGGCCTGGTCAACGTTGTAGCAATTCACGCCCACGCCCCAGCCCTTGTCCGACTTGCCCACCGAACCCCCGAGTGCCTGCGCCACCAGCTGGTGGCCAAAGCAGATACCGATCACTTTGCGCCGGGCGGCGTGGCACTCCCGCACGAAACCTTCAAGTGCACGGATCCAGTCCTTGTCGTCGTAAACGCTACTCTTGCTACCGGTAATTAAAAAACCGTCCGCTGCCTCAACGCTGTCGGGCAGCTCCCCGGCCTCTGCGTTCCAGGTAGTAAACGTCAGCGCGCTGTCCTCGGTCAGCAACAGACGCTCGAACATATCCGGGTACTCACCGAAGGTCGGCACCCACTCTGGCCTGACGGAATCGGTGCGCAAGATACCGATGTGCATACGTCTGCTCTCCACTACAACTGTTAGCCCGCGCGAAGGCCGCTGCGGCGCGCCAGCGTACGCCAACTTGGCAATTCTGACAAAGTCATCAAACTGACACGGCCTCGTCACAAAAGCGCCACTTTCCCCGGCTAAATTGAGCGGTATGGCGATTCTGTCGACGTTGCACCAGTGGGACGCGCGACTGTTGAAACGGCTCTTTCAACAGGGGCAACGACGTCGCTCAGTGATACAGCTCTCTAAAATCGTGTCCCGAAGTGGCGATGGGTATCTGCAAGTCGCCTTCCCTGTCACCGCTTGGCTGCTCACCTCACCCGCAGCCTCCGCGTATACCACCGCCCTGGTGCTTGCCTTCATCATAGAGCGAGCGGTCTACCTGATAATGAAGAACGGCCTCCAGCGGCGGCGGCCGCAGGAGGTCATGCCAAGCTTCAGGTCGCTGGTGGTGCCATCGGATCGGTTCAGCTTTCCCTCGGGGCACACCTCGGCGGCATTCTGCCTGGCCACCATGACGGGCATTGTCTTTGGCGGTCCCTTCCTGACCCTCTATGGATGGGCATGCGGCGTCGGGCTATCACGGGTTCTATTGGGGGCGCATTTTCCGGGCGACACCATTGCCGGTGCGACGATCGGTAGTGGGATCGCCATGATGGTCGCCTCGCAACTGGGCCTGCTCTAGGAAAAGCCAATTGCGTATTCTCTATGGGGTTCAGGCGACGGGGCAGGGTCATATCAGCAGAGCCCGCGCCATGGCTCAGGCCTTCAAACAACATCCTGATGTTGACGTCACGTGGCTCTTTTCAGGTCGACCGCGAGAGCGTCTGTTTGACATGGAGCCGTTCGGGGACTTCCAACACCGCGCCGGACTGACCTTTGTCACAGAAGCTGGTCGGCTTCGATATCGAAAGACGATCATGGCGAATCGGTACTGGCAGTTCATTCGCGATGTGCAGCGACTCGATGTCACAGCCTACGACCTGGTGGTCACTGACTACGAACCGGTCACCGCCTGGGCTGGCAAACTCAAAGGGCAATCAGTACTGGGAATCGGACATCAGTACGCGTTTGGTAAAAACACGCCCGTCGAGGGGCGCTCACTTGCCCAGCATGCCGTGATGTCTTTATTCGCACCTGTAACGCGCGGTGTCGGGCTGCACTGGTCCGACTTTGGCGACAACGTTCTGCCGCCGATTCTCGATCTGCCACCCGCGGCGCCAGGTGGGGTCCAGGACCATATTCTTGTCTACTTGCCCTTTGAAGATCAGGCTGTCGTCACACGGTGGCTCAACGGATTCTCAGAGCATCGCTTTCTGCAGTACGCAAGCACACTGCCAAACGACGAACAGGGAAATGTGGGGCGCCGCACTGCAAACATCGCCGGATTCAAATCGGACCTTGCAAGTGCTCGCGGGGTTGTCTGTAATTGCGGCTTCGAACTGATCTCGGAGTGTTTGCATTGGCGCAAACCCGTTCTCACGCGGCCTCTGGCAAAACAGATGGAGCAACTCTCCAACGGCGCAGCACTGGAAGCCTTGGGTTATGCGACCGTCATGCGCCAGATCGACAACGAACTGGCAGAACGCTGGTTAGCCGCACCTCCGCTAGCGCCGATCCTGTCTTTTCCCAACGTCAGCGCGGCGCTGGCAAGTTGGCTCGCCGATGGCGCAAAAACCCCAGTCGCCACACTGGGAGAAGCGCTATGGAGGGAGTCCGCCGCCGTCTGACGCTGTCAGCATTGATGCTGTTCAGCGCCCTGACTGCCGCCACAGTCATCGCTGAAGCAGACTATGTTGGTAACGCCGCCTGTGCTGGCTGCCATGAGCAAGCTAGTGCCGACTGGGCAAACTCCCACCATGATCTGGCGATGCAAAAGGCCACGCCTGAGACGGTCCTGGGCGACTTCGACAACGCGACGTTTGATTATTTTGGCGTGACCACGACCTTCAGCCAAAAGGGGAATGCCTTTTTCATCGAGACCGATAACGCGGCGGGTGAGCTGGAAAGGTATCCGGTCGAGTACGTTTTTGGGGTTGAGCCCCTGCAGCAATATTTATTACCCCTTGGTAACGGTCGCTTGCAGGCGCTCTCGGTCGCTTGGGATACCCGACCCGAAAGCGAAGGCGGGCAACGGTGGTATCACCTCTACCCCGACGAACACATCGCGGCCGGCGACCCACTGCACTGGACGGGCGGATTCTTTAACTGGAATACCAGCTGTGCGGAATGCCACAGCACCGATGTCGAGAAACGCTATGACGCGGTGAACGATCGGTTTGATACCCACTACGAACAGATCGATGTGGGCTGTGAGGCCTGTCACGGGTCGGGCAGCGCGCACCTTGTGCTCGCCGAGTCAGGAACACTTTCTCCCGCTCAAACCGGGTTTGAGATGAGCCTTAAGGCGAGAGGCACATGGCAATGGACTGAAGGCACCGATATCGCGCAACGCAGTGAGCCCCTAACCTCGAACCACCAGATTGATAGCTGCGCGCGCTGTCACGCGCGGCGCGGCACCCTGGGCGAGTACCACCCGGGTAAGCCCCTATTAGATACCCATCGCCTGGCCATCATCGAAGAGCCGCTCTACTGGCCCGATGGGCAGATCCGCGACGAGGTCTATGTTTACGGCTCATTCATTCAGAGCAAGATGCATCAGGCCGGGGTGGCCTGCACTAATTGTCATAACCCGCACAGCAACCAACTGGTTGTCGAGGGCAACGGCGTATGTGCCCAGTGTCATCTGGCCAGTACTTACGATAACCCCACACACCACCGACATCAGATTGCGTCGGCCGGTAGCGCCTGCGTGGACTGCCATATGCCGAGCCAACTTTATATGGGTGTCGACTCGCGGCGTGATCACAGCATGCGCATCCCACGGCCAGATCTCTCCATGAGTACGGGGGCGCCCAATGCCTGCAACCAATGCCACACCGACCAGAGTGCGGACTGGGCCTACTCGGCCTTGGTGGATTGGGGTGTGCGCTTTGCAGACCGCAGGAACCACCCCGCACGCGCGTTTCATGCCGCCGGCCGTGGCGATGTGCGCGCCGCACCGGTGCTGTTAGAAACCGCCAACAATGCGAACAACACCGGCATGCTGCGCGCCTCCGCGATTACCCAGCTGGGCCGTCTGCTTCCCGAGCGGCTGATGCCCTCCCTTCCCCTGTGGTTGGAAAGTGACGACCCCCTGATTCGCTTGGCGGCGGCAGAGGCAGCGGGGCAACTACCGCCAGAGCAACAAGTCGAGCGCATGCTGGCATTAAGCGAAGATCCGTCGCTGGCGGTGAGAATGGTGGCTGCAGAACAGCTGGCGGGGTTAGTTCCACCAATGACTCCCGCGCCCAACTCGGCAACGCCAGCCTTGCCCGGTCAACCGCCATCCGCTGAGGGGCGACCACAAATGAATGGTCCGTTGGACGCGATCTTCGACGAATACGTACGCGTGCAGTCCCAGCATCTCGATATGCCGTCGGTGCTCACCCAGCTCAGCAGCTTCCAGCAGGCTCGCGGCGATAGCGACTCGGCCGAGGCACTTCTGGTCTCAGCCCTTGAGAAGAATCCTCAAGCGAGCGCTTCCCGAGTGAATCTGGCAGACCTTTATCGCGCTCAAGGCAAAGAAGCCGCCGCGCGCGCGACCTTGGAGAGCGGAATACAGTTGAATAAAGAGGACGCATCACTGTGGTTCAGCCTTGCGCTCCTGGAGGTGCGAGAAGGCAATGGCGAGGCCGCGCTAGCGGCTTTGGAGAAAGCCGCATCACTGGAAGAGACACCGAGCTATTACCACTACGTTTATGCTGTGGCGCAGCATGATCAAGGGCAGCCGACCGAGGCGCTCGCCACGCTCAAAGCCACACATCGTGCGGCGCCGGGTCAACCGAACGTGCTCGTCGCACTGGTGCAATACAGCCAGCTAGCCGGCGATATGCAGGCAGCGCAGCGCTATCAAACTGAACTTCGCAACACGGCTCAAGCGGCCGGGGTGCAATAGGCAGGCGTCAGTCTGCGGGGGTCAGTTGCAGCGCCACAGTCACGGGAATCACCCGGCTGATGGCGTTGAGGCCCGCGATGTCCTGAAGCGCCGCCACGCCGCCCTCCAATCCAAATTCTGCTGCGTTGAGCAGAATGGGCCGAGTGGTGGACGCGCTCACACCCTGTTCCGTCACCGCGACGCTGAGTTGCGCGTCCTTGGTCACTGTCTGGCCATGCAAGTCGATTTGTAATGCCACATCGGTGACCCCGCCCACAGAAAGCGCTGCGACTGCCTCGGCATCCAGTTGCGCGGTAATCACGGCTTCTGGGTAAAGACCCACTTCGAACAGCATCTTCTTCATCCGCTCGTTGCGGATCCCGATATTAGTTTCGACAGAATCCAGCGC
>JAAEZV010000106.1:5194-5975 GCA_018222695.1 Gammaproteobacteria bacterium | reverse complement strand
GTGCGGCAAAGGCATCGCGATCGCCTCGCGAAACCTGCCGCATTAAGTCTGATTCGTCGATTCTGTCGATTGGGATGACTCAGCCCTGCGGTGGCCTTTGACGTTTCCGTGCCTTGGCCAGCTCCTCTGCTGACAGGTACCCGTCCTGATTTTCGTCCAGCGTCTCAAAGGCGACCTGCTTACGTTCTTCAGGCGTCACAAATCCGTCACTGTTAACATCGGTTCGATCGAATCGTTCCTCGGCTCTCTCGGTATCGGCCGCCACATGCTCGGCCAGCTGAGCCTCCATTTCCGCGCGGCTGATGTTGCCGTCACCGTCGGTATCAGCGGCTTCGAGTCGGTCTGCGCCGCGGCGCTTTTCAGGCAGCTCAAACTCCTCGAAGCTGATGAGTCCGTCACCATCGGTGTCCATAGCCCGCACTACTTGCTTGACTGGCGCTTTCTGTCCACTACCCGAGTGATTCGCGTCAGGGTGTGCGATCACAGTGGATGCGCAGATTGTGAGGGCACTCAGAATTGCAGTCGGTATCAGGGTGTTGGTCATCATCTCTCTCCTTGAGTAGCGCACATTAATTTGCGCGTCACCCCCTGATACGTCTGAGTGCCAAAAACCCGTCGCGAGACGTGTGAACGATCAATCTTGCGGGATTATGACCCCGAAGTCTGGAGTGCTTCTAATGACATCGGCTTGCCAAACAGATAGCCCTGGCCTTTGCGGAAACCCAGCTCCTGCAAAAGCCGGCGCTGTTCTTCTGTCTCGATGCCCTCGACGACCGCGTCG
>JAAEZV010000106.1:0-5184 GCA_018222695.1 Gammaproteobacteria bacterium | reverse complement strand
CTCCACGACTGAATCGAGGCCCAGATCACGGCACATCGTGGCCAGCGATGCCATGATTACTCGGCGACGCGGATCGGTCACAGCGGCGGTATAGGAGCGGTCGATTTTGATGCCGTCGGTGGGCACATTGAATATCCAATTAAGACTAGAGAAGCCCGTGCCAAAGTCGTCGAGTAATACGTATACGCCCCGTTCCCGCAACTGTGTAATCTCATCACGCATTATGCTTTCGTCAGCCACCAGTGCGGTTTCAGTGATCTCGACAATCAGCAGATCCAGAGGCATCTGGAATTGTTGGGCAATCGTCACCAATCGATCAGCGATGCCGCTGTGGGCGAATTGGCTGGGACTCAGGTTCAGCGACAATCTCATTCCCTCATGAGCGAGCCGACCCTGACGAAAGACATCGAAGGTAGAGCGGATCAGCAGCTCGCCGACTTGGGTCATAAGACCTAATTGCTCGCTCAAAGCCATAAAGCGGTGAACCGGGATGGGTATTCCATCTGCGGTCAGTGGCCTCGCCAGTGCCTCAAAGCCGTATGGTTCTCCGGTCTCGAGCATGACCATCGGTTGCAGTGCAATCGGGATAAGGTTGTGTTGCAGGCAGTGGTCTACCGCGCTGCTCATCGCCAGCTCATCTCGCAGTTCGTCTTGGCCACCGTCTGAATCCGCTTGTTGAGAGCTGGACGCACCGCGCTGCACCCGGTCGAGCGCCATTTCGGCCGCCCGCAGCAAACTATGTGGAGTGGACTGACCTCCCCGGATCACAGCACTACCCGCATCAAGCTGGGGGTTAAGCTCCACCACCGCTTGAGTCGTCGCAGGCAGGAACGGAGTCGATTCCACTGCGCTCTTCAGTCTGTGAGTGATTGCCGAGAGTTCCTCGATGTCGCTCAGTTTTGCAAAGACGCCGAATTGGTCTCCACCCATTCTGGCGAGCGCATCGTCTGAACGCAGCGCCTGTTTCAGGCGACGTGCGATCTCGGCGAGTAACTCGTCACCGGCCGAATAGCCATGACGGTCATTGATTAAGCGAAAGGCTCTGACGTTGAAGAGCAGGAGCGCACGCAACTGCCCCGCGTCCGCTGCCAACGTCGCCTCAATATCCCGCAACATCGAAGGCCGCATCTTCAGTCCTGTAATGGGGCAGAGGGCGCTACTGATGGCGAAGCGTGTTTCCTCGCTGATCAGCTCAATTTGCTGACTGCGTAGCTCTTCGAGCGTGACCTGATCACTGATGTCACGAAAGGTGAAAATAGTGCTGGGTGGATTCTCCCCAGTCACGTGTGACCACTCGATTCTGAGTGCCGAGATGGGCTCCTTGCGCACCAGCATATCGATCGCTCCAACTTCGGGATGCTGTTGGAAGGTGGCGCGCAAGTCGACCCTGCGATCCTCGAACGGTAGCCGCTGAATCAAATCTTCAATGGGTTTACCCAGAAGTGTGAGTCTGGGGGCCGAGACTAGCTCTTCGAACTGTTGATTGCACCAGAGCACGAGATGTTCATTGTTGGTGATGCACAGCGCGTCGGAAATGGCGGCTAGTGCTGACTCGAGCCTGCCAAGCGTGTTCCAGAGATCCTGAATCAGGGTCGCTGATGGCGGTCCCGACTCGGGACGGAAGGCGGTCATGATGCGAGCGAGACCATCAAACAGGCTGCGTCAGAGGTTTGAGGGTGGCAGCGAAATACCACTCGTCAGCGCGTTCCTCAGCAATAATGAAGTGCTCCGAGACGATCTCAGTGCCATTGGCGCACCGCGTGGCCAGACGGAGAGGGTGACCGAGAATAGCTGATTGTGTCGGCGGTAACTGAAAACGAGAGAACGCCAGCTGGTGAGACATCTTGTGCGCCTCTGGCAAAATCAGTGACAGCGATTCGTCAATCAGATCCCGATGCGCCCAACCATATACGGCTTCAAAGGCCTCATTGATTTCGCACACCATGCCGAGACGGTTGGCGACAATAAAAGGCAGACCCGAATCTCTCAGGGACTGATAGTTCGCTGTGGTAGCGGGTTGAGCGTTGCTAGCCATGTTCCGAGTCCTTTCCTGCTAACCGCAGTCTTTATAGTTGCCATCCTTGGCTGATGCCTATCCTACGCCCAGCGGCGGGTCCTGCAAAGACGGACAATTGCCATGCCCCTATTCGGTTTTAAATAGCTGATAAGTTTGGGAATTATCGACGAGAGACACGTTTGATGCGCCCGGGCCGAACCGAGTATTGCAGCCTGCAATAGCAGCTATCGGCGATGGGCATGATGACTTGCCTTGTCCGGCGCAGGCCCATGCGCTACTGTCGGCCGCCGGCCTAAAGCCACTGGCTAAACCACGGTAGCGCAGGCTTATGGATTTAATGACATAATTTATGCCATTATTTTGTCATCTTACTAAGCGGCAAGCACTGGCAGTCCGCCGCGCTCCTGTTGAGTGAACCGACAGGCTCATCAGGCCCCCGCTTGAGGTAAACGTCATGGATTTGGGAATTTCAGAAAAGGTGGCGCCGCTGCTCCAGCGGGTCCGAAGCTTCATTAACGAGCAGGTCATGCCAGTGGAGCACGAGTTCGTTGCCGAGATAGAGGTAGATGATCCGTTTGTCCTCACGGACCGGCAGACGGAGATTATGGGCTCGCTGAAAACCCAGGCCCGCGAGGCCGGATTGTGGAACTTCTTTCTCACCGGTGAGGAGGGTTCTGGCCTCAATACCGTCGAATACGCCTACCTGGCTGAGGAGATGGGCAAGTCCCGCTTGGCTGCCGAGGTCTTTAACTGTTCCGCACCCGATACCGGAAATATGGAAGTGCTCCACAAATACGGCAGTGAGGCCCAGAAAAAGCAGTGGCTGGAGCCATTGCTCGCGGGCGAGATCCGCTCCTGCTTCGGCATGACCGAGCCGGATGTCGCGTCATCCGACGCCACCAATATCTGTACCTCAGCCACCCTCGAGGGAGACGAGTGGGTCATTAATGGCGAGAAGCATTGGACATCTGGCGCCGGCGACCCCCGCTGCAAGGTGATGATCTGCATGGTCAAAACCGACCCCGAGGCGCCCAAGCATCTTCAGCAGTCTCAGATCCTTGTGCCGATGGATACCCCCGGGGTGAATATTGTCCGACCTCTCAAAGTGTTCAACATGTTAGATGCGCCGCACGGACATATGCGCGTCAAGCTCGAAAATGTGCGGGTGCCCAAGGACAACATCATCCTCGGGCCCGGTCGCGGCTTCGAAATATCACAGGGACGTCTCGGACCGGGGCGTATCCACCACTGTATGCGCTCCATCGGTTCAGCAGAGAAAGCGCTTGAGTTGCTTTGCGAGCGCGCGACCGAGCGTGAAGCGTTTGGCCGGCCTTTGTACAAGTTGGGCGGCAACATCGACATCATCGCGGATGCCCGCATGAATATTGAACAGGCCCGACTGCTTACGCTCAAAACGGCCTGGATGATGGATCGTACGTCGCCGAAGGAAGCACGCATCTGGATTTCGATGATCAAGACGGTGGTGCCTAACATGGCGCTCAAAGTGATTGACGACGCGATTCAGATGCACGGTGGCATCGGTGTGTCTCAGGACACGCCTTTGGCCGAGATGTGGTCCGGGCAGCGTACCCTTCGACTGGCGGATGGCCCCGACGCGGTGCACCGCATGGTCGTCGGCCGCAATGAGATCAAGCAATACCTAGCGGAAGCCGGCGAGGTCGCCGCGACCTTCCGTGATGGTTGAATACCGATAACACTGAGGAGAGATCAGCAATGGCATTGATGATGGTGAAGCCAGAGGAAATGGAAGCGCAGGCGGGGACAAAACTGCCGCCTGGAGAATGGTTCGAGATCGATCAGGAGCGCATCAACACCTTCGCTGACTGCACCGAAGACCATCAGTTCATTCATATCGACGAGGCGGCCGCCGCACAGACACCCTTTGGTGGCACGATTGCCCACGGCTTTTTGACTTTGTCGCTAATGACCAAGCTTTGCGCGGAAAATGGCGTCTATCCAGAAGGGATAGTCATGGGTGTGAACTATGGGCTGGATAAGGTGCGTTTTTTAAACCCTGTGCGTGCGGGTAAGAGAGTGCGTGCGCATACCGAGATCATGTCAGTCGATCGTAAAGACGCAAATCGGTTTTTGGTCAAGCAGGCGGTCACTGTGGAGATCGAAGGGGAAGATACCCCCGCGGTGTATGCCGAGTGGCTCGGCATGTCGATCATTGGTTAAGAGAGCAGGAGACAGAGCATGACGATTCGATATGACGACAAAGTAGCGCTGGTGACCGGCGCCGGCGGTGGCTTGGGCAGAAGCCATGCCATTGAACTGGCCAAGCGGGGCGCCAAGGTGGTGGTGAATGACCTCGGTGGCTCCGTCTCGGGAGAAGGCGCGAACTCACAGGCCTCCCTCGATGTCGTGGCAGAAATCGAAGCGCTGGGTGGAGAAGCGATGGCGCATGGTGCCAACGTGGCGGACCTGGAGCAGGTGCAGGATATGGTGGCGCAGACCATGGACCGTTGGGGTCGTCTCGATATCCTCGTCAATAACGCCGGCATTCTCCGGGACAAGAGCTTCTCTAAAGGGTCAGTCGAGGACTTCCGGTTGGTGGCCGATGTGCACCTGATGGGCACCGTCCACTGCACCAAAGCATGCTGGGACATCATGAAAGAGCAGGAATACGGCCGCATTGTGGTGACCTCTTCCTCCAGCGGTCTCTATGGCAACTTCGGGCAAACCAACTACGGTGCCGCGAAGATGGGTGTCGTCGGCATGATGAATACGCTGGCGCAAGAGGGAGCCAAGTACAACGTCAAAATCAATGCGCTGGCGCCCACGGCGGGCACACGGATGACCGAGGGTCTCATTGATGAGAAAGCGTTTGCGTTGCTCACCCCTGAAACCGTAACGCCGGCGGTGTTATATCTGGTGTCTGAGGACGCGCCGACCCGCACGATTCTGGCAGCTGGAGCCGGCAGCTTTGCTGTCGCCAAGATTGTCGAGACGGAGGGCATGTGGCTGCCCGAGGCGGAACAAACCCCTGAGGGCATCGCCGCACACTGGGAGCAAATCTCTGAGGGTGGTGAGCGCGCCCTGCAAGCAGGTTTTGAGCAGAGCATCAAAATGGTGGGTCAGGCGGCCAAGGGGCTAGGGCTGGAGATGGGTTGAGCGTGCTGCGGTCTGTGCGATCAGCAGTAGGC
>JAAEZV010000105.1 GCA_018222695.1 Gammaproteobacteria bacterium | reverse complement strand
ACCGCACGGCTTTGCAAAAACAGGCGCCTGAAATCATTCCCACTTACCGCTCCTTATTGGGCTTCAATTATTGATCAGCACACGCTCATCACGTGAGTGGCCTGCCATAGGGTACTAGACACCGAACAATACGCCATGCATCACGCGACCAGGCCATAGTGTGAACGCGCCGGTCACCAGCAACGCGAGGATGTAGAGCAGCACCATCCAAATTTTGTGCTGGCGGATATTGCCCTGCCGGGCGTAATAAACGGCCATCACCAGCGAGCATAGCGTCCAGATACTGAGTAAATGAATCGGGCTGAACGCGCCCCAAAGTTTCAGCTCACTGATGAAAAACGATGAAGCGGCCACATAGGTCATCAGGCCCACCCAGGCCCAGCCCAACGCGCGATGTCGCGCCGTGCCTTTGGCAGACGCCAACTGCGCCCCGCCCAGGATGACGGCAGCTAGTGCCGCGAGTGCATGGCTGGGAATCGGGCTGATCTGACTGAGCAAAAGCTCCATGAAGAGCGCCTGATGTGGCTCACGTCTGCGTGGGCGGGTCTTTGTCTTCAGATTGGCTCGGTTGCTCAGGTCGCTGGGACACCATCCAACGGTTGATGAGAATCATGCAGCCCGTCACAACGACAACAAAACCCAGTGTAATCAGCATAAACAGCATGGCGCTTTTGCCTCAGTCCCGAGAACGGGTCAGCCACATCCACTGTGCCAAGACCCCCACTACAAACGCCGCCAAAAACGCCAGATGAAAACTCTGCACCAGCGGCGCGTCCAGCGAGTCTACGAAGGGGTCGCCCACCGGTAAGCGCCGCAGAAAATCGGTAATCGCCGGAATCATGTGGAACAGCACCGTGGCCGTGTAGGCCCCGGTCTGCAGATACAAAGACCATTTGCCGAATGGCGCCAGCGTCTCGAGCAGGTAACCCGCCAATAGTGCTGTTAGAGTCAACACCGCGAGAATATGGCCCACCCCAAAGCCACCTTGGTTATAGATTGCTAGCGCCGATCCTGCGACCACCAGCGTGATCAGCAGATAGGCGCGACCCGACTTATCTGCAGCACGAATGATGCGATGCTGATAAAGCGCATAGGCCGCGGTGAGGATGGCGATTACACCCATTACCGTGTGGAACCACCCAAGCAAAGTCATCGGAGGCATAGAGGTATTCCTTATCTCTCTTTAAGTTAGGGTTAGGTCAGGGCTCCAACGGCCCTGGCAGCGGATGAAGCACTGGAGACACGTTATCAGGCGGCGAGCTTATTGAGGGCACATCAATATTGCAAACAGCGCTAATCTCTAGTCCGCAGGCTGGAACGCTCCCGCAAATTGCCGCGTGAAAGATTCCAGATCCAACGCAGGGCGACCCAAGAGATCAGCCGTGGTCGAGTTCTGTTCTTCAAGGGACCCCGCAGCGATCTCGGCAAAGAGTTCACACACGGCATCGAGCTGCCAAGCAGACTGAATAAACTGCCCCAGCACCTCACGGAACGCCTCGGGGCTTTGCGCCACATAGCTGACAGGGCGCTCCAATACGGCGCCCATGCGCAACGCAACCTCATGAAAGTCCATCATTGTCGGCCCGGTTAATCGATAGGCCTGCCCCGCGTGTCCCTCACCGGTGAGCACCACCGCAGCCACCTCACCCACGTCCCGCGCATCGATCATGGCTGTCTTGGCGGTACCCAGTGGCAAAGCGAAGCTGTTCGTTCGGGCGATGGCGCCCGCATACATGAGCATATTTTGCATGTAGTAATTGGGGCGCAGGAAAGTCCAGTCCACGCCCAGCTCGGTGATGTACTGCTCAGTGTCGTAGTGATTCTTGGGCAAGGTAGCAGTGGCATCGGGGGCCGCCTCCATGGATGACACTTTGACCAGATGCGATACACCGGCATCGGCGGCAAGGCTGGCAAACTGACGTTCCAGTTTTGACTGGTCTGGGTGGTTACCCATCACGATGAGCGCACGGCTAATACCCTGCAGCGCCTGCTCGACGATTGCGGAATCACTCAGGTCGCCCTGCACGACTTCCACCCCATCGGAATCGAAAGCCACCTTGTCAGGGTCCCGGACCAAGGCTCTGAAACGCACGCCTGCCCGCGACAGTGCCTTGGCGGCTGAGGAACCGACGCGCCCGGTGGCGCCCGTCAATAAAATCATGCTCTCCCCCGTTGCAGTCAACGTCGGTTTTGCGTCACTGCGCTGAATTTGCCTCACTGTGGTGCGGATCAGTAAAGTGACGGGTCATAACGTTGCCCGCGCGACCAGCGCCTCGCAACGATACGCTCGCTTGGGACCATAACATGCCACGGTCAAAGCCGATTACGAAACATCCAAGGCCAAGGCCAACGCAAAATAACGCGTTTTTGCTCCCGTTGTTGGTTGCGGGATTCAGCCTGTCGGGCTGCTCAACCGAACCAGCAGATTCGCAGGCCGAGCTTTACCCGGAAGATCAGCAGCCCTACTTCAAGACTTGCCTCGCTCGCCATGACGGGACATATCACGAGCGCGCGTTGCAGCAGCATCGATTTATCGACATCTATGAGGAACCCGCGCCGGACCAGGGCCCGATAACCGACGACTGTGTTGTTCGTGAATAGGGGTTTGAGTGCACCAGTGAAGGGTCGCGCGGGATTTTCGCGCTGCGGTCGTTATCGTTACTGGCTACGAAGAGAATGGGACGACACCCTTCCCCAGTGCGCGTTTATTGGACTGAACCCGTCTACCGCCGATGCGCAAACTGATGATCCGACACTGAGGCGGTGTATGGGATTTGCCCAACAATGGGGATATGGGTCCCTGCTGCTGGTGAATCTCTTTAGCTTCCGCGCCACCGACCCTGCCGCCCTCTCCGCAGTATCGGACCCCGTCGGCCCGGGCGCCAACCGTTGGCTGCGGCGGGCGGGCACCGAGTCACAACTGCTTGTGGCGGCCTGGGGTAATGGTGGGCAGTTGTATGAGAGGGCCAGCAACGTTGCTTACTTGATAGAGCATGCACAGTGCCTCGGCGTCACGGCACAGGGCATGCCGCGGCACCCACTCTATTGCCCGAAGCGCGCTCGGCTTATCCCTTATCAGCCGCCCGGCTAACCTCATGACGCGCTGAGGCTTGCCGCACCTGCTGACTAGCGCGGCTCGCAGTCACCATTTTTGGTAAATGCTCACTCCAAGCGACCAATGCCATCCTTTTCGGTCGATCAACTGGCTCTCGGTTTTCATTTGGCTATCCTAACTGGCCGGGGCGAAGGACTGCCTCACAAGACCCTTGGGGGAAATCTGACTAGACATGGACGTTACTATGAAAAACTCTGTCGAATCGCATCATCGCAAGACTGATTATCCACTCTACCTGCACAAGGTACCCGAGCAGCGCCGCGCACCCTCCGGTAATCCTTGGGATTCTCTAGAACGCGGCTCACAAAGGCCATTGCCAGCGGTACCGGCGGACCTCTGTATTCGCGTCACCGACCGCGCACCCCACGAGCTGTCACGCACCACGCTGAGCGTCATTGATCTACTACTCAACGGTGACCTGCTAAGGCTGCGCTCGGAAGAGGTCGCCGACACGCTTCACATTAGCCCAACCACATTGCGCCGTCGGTTGCGTGCTGATGGCACCAACTACCAAAGCATCCTCGATCACGTGCGCCGACAGCGATGCACGGTGATGCTCGAAAAAAGGTGGTTACCCGGCAAATGTGTGGCGTGGGAGCTCGGCTACGCTGAGGTAAACAGCTTTTATCGTGCCTTCAGGCGCTGGACGGGTCACAACTACAGCGACCTCAAACAGCTCTATATCTAGCAGCAAATGTGCAGCACCTACGCTTGGTTTTCTGTCTCTGAGCGCTCGAGATACCCAAGCCATGAGTAGACGCGATAGCCTACCCATTCGTGGATGGCTCGGGTGGATCGAGACAGCCGCTCCGCAGTGGGTAACCAGCCGGGGACCGGTCCAACAAGGAGCGGGATCTGATGGTCTGTTGAAACCGCGGTCACGATGAACCCCTGCGCTGCGAATACGGCAGAGGCGCGTCGCATGTGGCTGGCACTGGTCACCAGCAGAATATGGTTAATGCGCTGTCGCTCGAGCAGTGCCTGCGTGTATTGGGCGTTCTCCCGGGTCGTGCGGCTCTCGGCCTCCTGCATCAGCACGGCGTCCGGGATGCCGAGCGCTCTGAGCTTTTGCGCCATCAGCTGGGACTCGGGCAGTCCGCCCGGCAGCGTTGTGCCACCCGATAACACCAACAAGGGGGCTTTCTGTGATTGATACAGGGTTGCCGCGCGCCAGAGCCGATCAGCCGCCTGGTTGAAATCGCCGCCCTGACCAAAGCGGGATTCACCGGTGACGGCGCCACCTAAAACGACAATCGCCTCGGCTGTTGGCAGTTCCTCATTGGCAAACGCGGGGTAAGCCGCCTCAAGTGGGGTTAATAACGCGGTTGCGCCCCACTCCGTGGCACAAAAATACAGCCACGCGGTCGCCAAGAGCGTGAGGCTATTCGCACGGCCGCGCGCACCGCGCATCCGCAACAGCATCGCTAACACGAGCAGGAGCAGGCAGAGAGAAAGAGGGTAAACCAGCAGTGAAAGAATTTTGCTGAGCAGCAGCACCCGTCAGCCGCCAAACGGATGTCGCAGGAGTATGGTCTCCTCGCGATCGGGGCCGGTTGAAATAATGTCGATGGGCGCACCCACCAGCTCCTCGAGTCGGCTGATATAAGCTCTGGCATTGGCGGGTAGTGCATCCAGAGACTTCAGGCCCACGGTGGACTCGCTCCACCCGGGCAATGTCTCGTAAACCGGTCTCAAATTCTCGTAGTCCACGGCATCGATGGGGTTGGCCACCGTCTCACCCGAGTCATCGGTATAACCCACGCAAACAGAGATTTCCTCCAACCCATCCAACACGTCAAGCTTGGTCAGGCAAAGGCCCGACAGCGAGTTGATATTCACGGCCGTGCGTAAAGCCACAGCGTCGAACCAGCCGCAACGTCGAGGGCGCCCGGTCGTGGCGCCGAATTCGTGCCCCCGCTCCGCCAGCCGGAGGCCGGTCTCATCAAATAGCTCGGTCGGGAAAGGTCCGGAGCCCACCCGCGTGGTATAGGCCTTGGTGATACCGAGCACGTAGTCCAAAAACAGTGGGCCAAATCCTGACCCGGTCGCGGTGCCACCCGCCGTCGTATTGGAACTCGTCACAAACGGATAGGTGCCATGATCGATATCAAGCAGAGAGCCCTGGGCGCCCTCGAACAACAGGCGCGCCTGCGTCTTACGGTACTCATGAAGCAGTGAAGTGACGTCCGCCATCATCGGCATCAGACGCTCGCCGTGGGCCAGCGCCTCGTCCAGCACCGCTGACAACTCAAGCGTGGCCACACCGTAATAGTGCGCCAGAACATGATTGTGATAATCCAGCACTTCTTCGAGCGACGCAGCGAACCTTGAGGAGTCGCGCAAGTCACCCAGCCGGAGCGCCCTGCGCGCCGCCTTGTCTTCATAGCAGGGGCCAATACCGCGGCCCGTCGTACCGATCTTGTTCTCGCCCCGTCGTGCCTCGCGGGCCTGATCAAGCGCCACGTGGTAGGGCAGGATCAAAGGACAGGCGGCCGAGATCTTCAGCCGGTCCTGCACCGGCACACCGCTGGTCTCCAACGTATCGATCTCCTTGAGCAATGCCTCGGGCGAGAGCACCACACCATTACCGATCAAACACTGCACGCCCGCGCGCAGCACACCCGACGGAATCAGGTGCAACACCGTCTTTTCCCCGCCAATCACTAGGGTGTGGCCGGCATTGTGACCACCCTGAAAGCGCACCACCGCATCGGCCTGCTCGGTCAGCAGATCAACGATCTTGCCCTTGCCCTCATCGCCCCACTGGGTGCCGAGGATGACCACGTTATGGCTCACGAGGCGCTGCTCCCTTCGATAATCCACTCTCCGTCTCTCAAGACCAGTCGCTCCGCATCAGGTAAATCGACACCGGGAGCAACATCCATCACCACTGTGCGGCCGGCCGATCGCAACGCAGTCACGGCAGC
>JAAEZV010000104.1 GCA_018222695.1 Gammaproteobacteria bacterium | reverse complement strand
GCGCTGCGCCGCGGCCACATTGACTGACCGAAGGCCCGCGATGGTCGCTTGGTTGGTTGTGTCACAGAAGCCTGCGTTGACACCACGGAGGTTGAAGTAGGTGCCGGAGCCCTCGATGGCGGCGCAGTCGCCGGGCTGAAGCGTTGCCTTGGCGCTCACCACTATTGTCATGCCGTCTTCCCCCAGATCGATCGCGTAGAGCACCGCCGCTTCACTCGTATCGTCGCCTGCTCCGGTTGAGTTTGCGTCGACGGCAGCATCTGCGGGCAGGACAGATCCGTCCTCATTATCGCTGCCATTATCCATGGCGGACCTCAAAGCAGCGGGCGGCATCCCCCTTGCGACGCCCGCAGGCAGCGTGGGGTCGGACCAGGTGGTTTGGTAGTGGTGGGTCACAAAACCGTAATCGATACTGATACGGTCAGCGCTTTTCACAGTCTGGGCCTGCGCGGTGGCTTGTATCAGCACCGCGCTGATGATCGCCATGCGTCCCAGCCACAGGTTGCGGATATTGCGGGGGCATGGGACGCCTTGATCGGCACGCTTTGTGTTCATTGTCGCCATCCAGAGCCATCTCAGAGCGAAGTATGCCTCAGTCCAGCTGCTCTGAGTGACCCTCACACGCAGTCTCGTGGCTGGAGTTGGTGCTGTCCCAACTCGTCACTTTCTGCCTCGCAGGGGCCAAAAGTGCTACCTCGCAGCTAGGTAACATAGTAAGGTCGCTGCGGAGTTAATCCGGCGTAACGTTTGACAATGCTCTATAAGCATTGGATAACTCCCTAAAAGCAAGAAGAAAAACTGCGAAGGGGCAAGGCTTAATGGGTCAAGCAATCAGCACCTCTTCACTCTGGGGCGCGCATACGCTAATGGATTCAGCGTCGCGTCTGGAGAGTTTTGAGAACATTATTGATGCAGCTTTCATTCCCGGTGGACTGGGCCCCATGCTCATGTCGCCTGATATTGCAAAGTGCCTGGATGCGCTCTGCGCCGACTCCAACCTCCCTCTACTGAAGCTCGCTGAAATCCAGGATCACCGGGTCGGCGGCGTCATGGCACCCCTGATTGAGCGATCAGAGACGGTTGCCGACGCGCTGCGGGTTGTCTTGATGTTCAACTGCCGCCATGCCGAGCCGCTTTATTGGACGGGTAGCATGCGGGGTGATCATGCGGCCTTTACAGCTTGGTTGGACCGGGCTGCAGACTTGTCGATCTCTCAGGCGGAGCGCATGTGCGTATTGGGTGTATTCCAGCTGGTGGCGGGTTTCAAATCCGCGTTGGGCGACGCGTTTCAACCGACGTTGATACGAATCAGGCCCTGCTGGCCGGGTACCGACTGGCCCAGCCATTTTCTGGGAGTGCCGATTGAGGCCAATGCGCCGGAAACCGAGTTGCTGCTGGCGCGTGCCTGTCTGACGCAACCCAATCCTTTGAAACGGCAATTACGTGAACCGCCCGAACTGATCGCCGAACTGGATCGCTATCAGGAGGATGCCAAGATGGCGTTACTCCGAAACGACACATGCAGTTGGATACGCGGCCACTTACCCACCGGGACTTGTGACCTGACGCAGCTGGCGGCCCGACTCAACTGTGACAAGCGCACCCTGCAGCGCCGTTTCGAGCGTGAGTTGTCCTGTCGTTTTTCTGATCTGGTCGATGATGTGCGGGCTGAAATGTGCCTGCCACTGCTCGAGAGCGGGGTGTTCCCGATGCAGGCGATCGCCGAACAGCTGGGCTACGCCACCTCCGGTAACTTCAGCCGCTTCTTCCAACGACGCTTTGGCTGCACGCCGCGGGATTGGACTCGATTGGCTTTAACCGCCTGATAGTGCCCCGAGGCGCAATTTGTCGGCTTTCTTTTCCCTTGTGAATCCCCTTTTCGGGCAGTAAACTCGCGCTCCTGTTTGCGTTGGAGGAAGTGCCTGATTGTGTTCAGAAGCTCGGATAACTACCTCCAACCGCAAAACCTTGATGGGAGAGAGGCAGTATCAAGAGCGAGAGCAACAGTAAAAAGGCGCTGACTAACGACCAGATCACGGCGGAGAACATCCGCCTAGTCGATGAAAAGGGCGAGCAGGTTGGCATTGTGACCAACGCCGAGGCTCAGGCTGCTGCTGAAGCAGTCGGCATGGACTTGGTCATGATGGCGGAGAACGATCCGCCCGTTTGCAAGATCATGGACTACGGCAAGCATGTGTTTGAGTCCAAGAAGCAAAAGGCAGCGCAACGCAAGCGCGCCAAGCGCACCCAGATCAAGGAAATGAAGTTTCGTCCAGGGACGGAGGAAGGAGACTATCAGGTAAAGCTGCGCAACCTGACACGTTTCCTCGAAAATGGCGATAAGGCCAAAGTCACGCTGCGGTACCGCGGACGTGAAATGGCCCACCAGGAAATCGGCATGGAGTTACTCAAGCGAGTAGAAGCCGATCTGGCCGAGTTGGGTAGTGTCGAGCAGTTCCCGAAAATGGAAGGCCGACAACTGACAATGGTGATCGCCCCCAAAAAGCGGAGTTAGTGGCCCGTGAATGCCCTGACATCCGATTAAGTTAACCACGGCCGATTCGTCGGTGCGTGCCAATGCGGAGTAGTAATGATGCCTAAAGCAAAAATTCACAGCGGGGCCGCTAAGCGGTTCAAGAAAACGGCAGGTGGTTACAAGCGCAAGAGCGCTTACAAGAGCCACATCCTGACCAAAATGACGACCAAGCGTAAGCGACAGCTGCGTGGAACCTCGATGATCCATAAGTCGGATGAGGTTCTGATCGATCGCATGCTGCGCGCCAAATAACGCTTCAACGTATCAGGAGAACTGACCTATGCCTCGCGTAAAACGTGGAGTGACGGCGCATCGTCGTCACAAGAAAATTCTGAAGAAAGCCAAGGGCTACTACGGCGCGCGATCTCGCGTGTTCCGGGTTGCCAAGCAGGCCGTCACCAAAGCAGGGCAATACGCCTATCGCGATCGCCGGCAGCGCAAGCGCCAGTTCCGCGCACTGTGGATTACCCGCATTAACGCGCAATCGCGTGCTAACGGGTTGACCTATAGCCGCCTTATCAACGGCCTCAAGCGGGCTGATGTGGCACTGGACCGTCGCGTACTGGCAGACCTTGCGGTGCACGACAAGGAAGCGTTTGCCGCAGTGGTTGAGCGCGCTCGCACTGCCCTGGCAGCCTGATAATCCCGATTGCGACATTGCTCGCCGGGTTGAGTCACGAAAGGGGAGGCAGTTGTCTCCCTTTTTTGTGTTGACACCCCTCAGGGCGACTCCGCAACATCGAGACGATGCAAGCACTAGACGATCTTAAAGCCGAAGCGACTGCTGCCATTGAGTCAGCGGTGGACTCGGCCGCGCTCGAGAAATTGCGCGTCGAGTGGCTGGGAAAAAAGGGGCGGGTCACCGATCTGTTGAAGTCCCTTGGCCAGCTGGATGCTGATGAGAGGCCCAAAGTGGGCGCCGAGATCAACGCCGTCAAGCAGCTACTCAACGAGCAGATCAGCGAGCGCAAAGAGACGCTGCAGCAGGCAGCCATCGCCGCGCAATTGTCAGTTGAGGCGCTCGATGTGACCTTGCCGGGTCGGCGGGAGGACTTAGGCGCGCTGCATCCCATTACCCGCACAATTGACCGCATGGCGGGGTATTTCGCTGGGCTGGGTTTCGACGTCGTGGAAGGGCCCGAGATTGAAGACGATTACCACAACTTCGAAGCCCTCAATATTCCCGCGCATCACCCCGCCCGGGCCATGCACGATACCTTCTACATTGACGACACCCATGTACTGCGCACCCACACCTCAGGCGTCCAGGTGCGCACCATGGAAACCCGGGAGCCCCCGCTGAGGGTGATTTGCCCTGGCAGGGTCTATCGGTGTGATTCTGATTTAACCCATTCGCCCATGTTTCATCAGGTCGAGGGCCTGTTGATTGACGAGGACGTCAGCTTCGGCCAGCTGAAGGGCATCATTCAGGACTTTTTACACGCGTTCTTCGAGCAAGACGCGCTGGCGGTACGCTTTCGCCCGTCTTATTTTCCTTTCACCGAGCCCTCCGCAGAGGTGGATATCCAGTGCGTGAAGTGCGCGGGCGAGGGCTGCCGTATCTGCAGTGGTACCGGCTGGCTGGAGGTCATGGGTTGCGGCATGGTGCATCCGCGAGTCCTGGAGATGAGCGGCGTGGATACCCAGCGCTATCAGGGTTTTGCCTTTGGCATGGGCGTAGAGCGCCTGGCGATGCTGCGTTATGGCATTGGCGATCTGCGGCTTAATTTCGAGAACGACCTGCGCTTTCTCGCGCAGTTCCGGTGAGGTGGCGGCGTGATTCTGTCTGAAAATTGGTTGCGGGAGTGGGTAAATCCCGACCTCGACGCTGAGGCGCTGGCGCACACGCTCACTATGGCAGGCCTGGAGGTGGATGCGGTCACGCCACTGGCAGACGGTCTCAGTGGCGTGGTCGTGGCGGAGATTGTCTCGGCTGAACCACACCCCGACGCGGACAAGCTGCGCGTGTGTAGCGTTAACACCGGTACTGAGACCGTACAGATTGTTTGCGGCGCACCCAATGCGGCGACAGGCCTTAAAGCGCCATTGGCGCAGCCAGGCGCCAAGCTGCCCGGCGGCATCAAAATCAAAAAGGCCAAGCTGCGGGGTGTCGAGTCCCAGGGCATGCTGTGTTCCGGCGCCGAACTGAATCTATCCGAAGACCATGACGGCTTACTCGCGCTGGCGGCGGATGCGCCGGTTGGCACGCCTATTGAAGACTATCTTGATCTCAACGACCGGCTCATTGAAATCGGTTTAACGCCGAATCGCGCGGACTGTCTCAGTATTGCTGGCGTCGCCCGCGATCTGGCGGTGGCGACGAGCGCTGAGATGAGCACGCCTGCGATGGAGAGGGTGCCGGAGACAATCGATCAAACCTTGCCCATTGAGGTGACGGCGTCTGCTGATTGTCCCCGTTACCTGGGGCGCGTCATCCGCGATGTGGATGTCTCCCGGCCAACACCGCTTTATATGGTGGAGCGCCTGCGCCGTGCCGGTATCCGGTCGATCGATGCGGTGGTGGACATCACCAATTACGTGATGCTCGAGCTCGGCCAGCCACTGCATGCCTTTGATCTCGATGCGCTGGAAGGCGGTATTAGGGTCCGCAAGGCCCAGCCCGAGGAGCGCATCACGCTGCTCGACGGCGAAGAACGCACATTAACATCCGACACCCTGGTGATTGCCGATCATCAGAAAGCCCTCGCCATGGCAGGCATCATGGGCGGAGAGGGCAGCGGCATCAGTGGTGAGACCCGTCATCTTTTTCTCGAAGCCGCCTTTTTTGCTCCTGAACTGATGGCCGGTCGTGCGCGGCACTATGGCCTGCACACCGATGCGTCCCATCGTTACGAGCGGGGCGTGGACCCCGAGCTGGCCTATCAGGCCGTCGAGCGCGCGACACAACTGTTACTTGAGTGTGTCGGCGGCGAGGCCGGGCCGGTAACGGATGTGACGTCATCGACAGATTTGCCTCAGCATGAGCCTGTCACCCTGAAAGCCACCTCGATCCGGCAGATGTTGGGTATCGATCTCGCGGCGGATCAGGTCACACGGATCTTTACCGGCTTGGGTTTTGCCGTTGAAGCCGACGCAGATAGCGGTAGTTGGCTGTGCACTGCGCCCAGTTGGCGCTTTGATATGGGCTGCGAAGCCGACCTGCTTGAGGAAATCGCCCGCATTCATGGCTACGACAATATTCCAGTCGAGCCCGTCCGCGGCGCGGCGTCAGCCGTCGCTTTGGCGGAGTCCGCAACGCCGCAATCAGTGATCAAGCAGCGGCTGGTTGCCCGGGGCTTCAATGAAGCCATCACCTTCAGCTTTGTGAGCCCGGAGATTCAACAGCTGATTGACCCGGAGATCGAACCAGTCGCTCTCAAAAACCCGATTTCCAGTGATCTCGCGGTCATGCGCACCTCGCTGATTCCGGGCTTGCTGGGCGCGGCGGCACATAACATTAATCGCCAGCAAGCCAGAGTCCGTCTGTTTGAGACGGGCCTCCGCTTCCTGCCTGGAGAGTCGCTGGCGCAAACGCCCAT
>JAAEZV010000103.1 GCA_018222695.1 Gammaproteobacteria bacterium | reverse complement strand
TATGTGGCGAGCCGTTTTGCGCACTTTATGGCGAGCCCGGAGATGGATCGCTATGCGTTACCCGGGCTACCTGCACTTAATTTTGTTTTGCACCACGCGCTGGGTGGCGGTGGCGTCGCAAGCCTTCGCAATGATCCTCAGGCAAAGGGCTACGCACAAATTCTATTGGACACGCCGGTGAGCATACCGGCCCAACTTTTGGAGGACTGAGATGGTCGCCGTGACATCCCAGATAGATTCAAATTCCGAGGCCTTTGCGGCCAATCGGGCCAGTATGATGACCTTTATCGAGCGACTGCGTTCGCTGGAGGCGCGGGCGTCGGAAGCATCGGCCAAGCGCCGGGCGACTTTCGAGAAGCGTGGGCAGCTATTGCCCGTCGATCGTCTGCACCGACTGCTCGACCCCGGTATGCCGTTTCTCAGGCTGCATACGCTGGCCAACTTCGCGGTCGACAACCCAGATAGAGAAGCGAGTATCCCTGGTGCCTCGGTGTTGGTGGGCATTGGTTTTGTGGGCGGCGTGCGCTGCATGATTTGGGTCGATGACTCGGGTATTGCTGCGGGGTCTGCGACCACCAAAACGGGCGAGGTTCATCTCTCTCTACAAGAGATCTGCAAGCGCCAGAAGTTGCCCTTAATCCACTGCGTCGAGAGTGCGGGCGCGAATCTTTTGCAGTACCAGACTGAGCTGTGGTCTGTATTTGGCGGTGTTTTTAAAAATCTCGCGCAGATGTCGGCGATGGGTTTGCCGACCATGGTCGTGCTGCACGGTGGTTCGACGGCGGGTGGCGCCTACATGCCGGGCATGTCGGATTACGTCATCGGTGTGAAAGAAAATGGCATGGCGGCGCTGGGTGGTGCGGCGCTGGTGAAAGCGGCCACCGGAGAGGTCGCCAATGATCGTGAGCTCGGTGGCACTGAGATGCACGCCAGCGTCTCAGGCGTCGTCGAGTACTTGGTAGAGGATGATGCCCACGGGTTACTGAAAGCGCGCGAGGTGTTTGAGCGCTTGGACTGGAACCGGCGTACCACGCCTGTCCCACGTCGCGCCTATCAGCCCCCCCAATATCCGGCTGAGCAGCTGGCGGGTGCTGTACCCACGGACCCCAAAGTGCCTTATGACTGCCGCGAGGTGCTCGCGAGGGTAGTGGATGGCTCGGAAATCGAGGAATTCAAGCCGCGCTACGGTGCCTCCACGCTTTGCGCCCACGTCAGTATCACCGGCATTGCCTGCGCGGTGATTGGCAACAATGGCCCGATCGACCCGAACGGTGCGACCAAGGTCGCGCAGTTTGTTCAGCTATGCGATCAGTCCGATTTGCCGATTATTTTCCTCCAGAACACCACGGGTTACATGGTGGGGACCGAGTACGAGCAGGCGGGCATGATCAAGCACGGATCAAAAATGGTGCAGGCGGTCAGTACCGCGCGGGTGCCAAAGATCACGCTGTACATTGGCGCCAGTTTTGGTGCGGGTAATTACGGCATGTGCGGCTGGGCTTATGAGCCTGACTTTCTGTTCGCCTGGCCCAGTGCGCGCACGGGCGTGATGGCGGGGCAGAGCGCGGCCAAGACCATGAGCGAGGTCGCGCGAGCAGGTGCCGCGCGCAAGGGTATCGAGATTCCCGAGGAGCAGTTGGCTGAGCAGGAAGCCGCGATCATCGCCCACTTCGATGCGCAGGAAGATGCGTTCTATACCTCGGGTCGCGTGCTGGATCACGGCGTGATCGACCCGCGCGATACCCGTAAGGTGCTCGCGTTTTGTCTCGAAACCGCGCTGGAGGGCCGTGGGCGCACACTTACGCCCAACAGTTTCGGTGTGGCGAGGATGTGATCATGACAACACTACCCCATACCGACTCTGTCGAATGTGAACTGCATCAAGGCTGGTTGACCGTCTGGTTCAATCAACCTGAGCGGCGCAACCCACTCACTGACGAGGTGGTCGCCGACCTGCAGCGCATCTGCGATGCACTGCAAGACGATCGCTCGATCAGAGGCCTGACGCTCCGCGGCCGTGGTGGCTTCTTCTGTGCAGGCGGCGACCTAAAAGGCTTCCAAACCATGGCGACGGCGTCTAATGATGAAGTGATCGCCATGAGTGAGACGATCGGGCGACTGCTCTACACCCTCGACCGTTTGCCCATGGTGACCATTGCGGTCATTGAGGGTGCCGCGATGGCGGGGGGGTTGGGGGTTGCCTGCTGCTGTGATGTCACGATCGGCACCGCTGATGCCAAGTTTGCTTTCTCTGAAACACGTATCGGTATCTCGCCTGCGCAAATTGCCCGCTACGTGATGCAGAAGTGCGGTGAGTCCACAGGCCGGAGACTCATGTTGAGTGCGGCCCGCTTTGCCGGTGAGCAGGCGGCGGCGCTGGGAATCTTGGATGTGGTGGTGCCCAACGCGGACGAGCTTGAGGCAGCGGAAGCGCGGATTCGCGCCGATGTGTTGGCCTGTGCCCCCGGCGCGGTGGCGGCCACAAAAACACTGATCCGCACACTACCCACACTGCCCGACGAGGAAAAGATGCGGTTTGCGGCCGAGAACTTTACCGACTGTTTAAAGGGCGAGGAGGGCATGGAAGGCGTCGCGTCTTTCTTAGAAAAGCGCAAGCCGAACTGGCATCAGGAGGGCGAAGCATGAAAGCGATCCAGACAGTGCTGGTGGCCAACCGCGGTGAGATTGCGGTCCGAGTGATGCGCACCGCCAAGGCGATGGGGCTCAAAACGGTTGCCGTCTATTCCGACGCTGATGCCGATGCCCTGCATGTGCGAACCGCCGATTTAGCGGTTCCTCTCGGCGGTAACACCCCAGCTGAGTCTTACCTAGTGGGAGAAGCGATTCTGGAGGCGGCGCGCACAACGGGCGCTGATGCGATTCACCCGGGCTATGGCTTTTTAAGTGAGAACACAGGTTTTGCGGCGGCTTGTGCAGAGGCAGGCGTCATCTTTATCGGCCCGCCGGCTCAGGCCGTGGAAGTCATGGGCGATAAAGCGCTCGCTAAGCGCACGATGCTTGAGGCCAAGGTGCCCTGTATACCGGGTTATCAGGGCGAGGATCAGTCCGACGAAACGCTCTGTCGCGAGGCGGAAGCGATGGGCATGCCCGTCATGATCAAGGCCGCGGCAGGGGGCGGCGGTCGCGGTATGCGGCGTGTTGCAGACCCTGAGCAGCTCATGCAATCGATCGCGCTGGCGCGTTCCGAGGCTGAAGGTGCCTTTGGTAATGGCGACCTGATTCTGGAGCGCGCGATTGAAGGTGCGCGGCACGTAGAGGTGCAGGTGTTTGCCGATACTCATGGCAATGTGATTCATCTGGGTGAGCGTGACTGCTCGCTGCAGCGGCGGCACCAGAAGGTCGTCGAGGAATCTCCGTGCCCCATCATGACGCCGGAGCTGCGCGAAGCGATGGGTACCGCTGCAGTAGAGGCGGCGCGGGCGGTGAATTATGTGGGCGCTGGCACGGTGGAATTCCTGCTCGATGCCAGCGGCGAGTTTTATTTTCTGGAGATGAATACCCGGCTGCAGGTTGAGCACCCGGTGACCGAATGCGTCACTGGCTTTGATCTCGTGCAATGGCAGATCCGAGTGGCTCAGGGGGAGCCGTTGCCCGCCGCGCAGGAAGATATTGATCTCTTTGGCCATGCGATTGAGGTGAGACTCTGCGCAGAGGACCCGGCAGCGGCTTTTTTGCCCAGCGCGGGTCCGGTGTCGCTGTTTAGCGTTCCCGAGGGAGAGGGTGTACGGGTGGATTCAGGGATGGAGAGTGGCGACGCCATCTCGCCCTTTTATGACTCGATGGTCGCCAAGATCATTGCTTGGGGAGAAACCCGCGAAACGGCGAGACTAAAACTCCGTTCGGCACTGCAGGGCACCACGCTGGCGGGTGTCACCCATAACCGCGCGTTTTTACTGGAGTTGTTGGATCAGCCGAACTTTATCGAGGGTGGGGCGACCACTGATTACATTGATCAGCACTACCCGGAGGGCTTCGCTCCCGCGCAACCGACGACGGGTACCCTAGCGGCGGGCATCGTGCTCCAGCAGATTCTCGCGGCGGAGCAGCATTTCGCCAGCGCGCTGTCGGTGAATGAAGAGTTGCGAGGTTGGGTGTCGACCGGGCCGGTGACGAGACGGCATCACTTCGAGGTGGGGGACGCTACCTTCACTGCAGACATTACCTCAAACAGCGCAGAGCAGTTCACGGTGACGCTGATGGAGGTGTCGCACAGTGTCACATTGCAAACGCTTGATACAGACAGCGTCACATTCTTACTAGATGGTCAGCGCGTGGTGCTGGGTTATCACCAGAGTGATGCCGCTGCACTGATGCTGGCGACGGATCAGTCGGAAGTGACGCTGATTAACACTGATCTCATTCCCCCGGAGTCGGCAGAGGACGCGCAAGGCGGTAAGGTTCAGGCCCCGATGCACGGTCAGCTCGTCACGTTGTTAGTCGAGACTGATCAATCGGTGGAAAAAGACCAGCGACTGGCGGTGTTTGAGGCCATGAAAATGCAGCATGAAATTCTCGCACCGGTGTCCGGTGTGGTGCAGCAATTGAATGGGCAGGTTGGTCAGCAGATGGCGGCGGGAGATGTCATCATGGTGATCGAGGAGGCCGAAGGCGAGTAAACCTGGCGTCAGTCAGCGCAAGTCTTGGACATCACCGAACCGATTTCAGGAGTCATCATGCAACAGGCGAGTGATTTTTTAGCCGAGTCAGAAGCATTGGAGCAGCTCATCGCGCCGCTACAGGGCAGCGATTTCAGTCATCCAACGGGGTTCAAGTCCTGGACCTTTGAGACGATCATGCGCCACCTGCATTTCTGGAACCACATGGCGAACCTCGCACTCACGGCGCCCGATGCTTTTCAGGCAGAGCTCAAGCCTGCGGTAGAGGCCATGATGGCGGGCAAAACCCTGCCAGACATTGAGCTCGTTAAATTTCCCGAGGGTGGTCTGGATTTGGTGTCTCTGTGGCAAACCGGATTTCGCGAGGTCGCGGCGGCCTACCAGAAAGCCGACCCTTCTGACCGCGTGGCTTGGGTAGGCCCAAGCATGAGTGCCCGTTCATCGATTACCGCACGGCAGATGGAAACCTGGGCACACGGTCAGGCGATTGCTGATGAGCTCGGTATTGAACGCAGCGAGGATGATCGCATCCGCAACATCGTGGTATTAGGTGTGAATACCTTTGGCTGGTCTTTCACGGTGCGTGGCATGGAAGTGCCGGAGGAGCCGCCTGCGCTGCGCTTGACCTCGCCGTCCGGCGAGTCATGGGAGTATGGGAACCCAGAGAGCGATCATGTCATTCGCGGCATGGCACATGAGTTCGCCCAGGTGGTCACCCAGACCCGTAACATCGCCGACACGCAACTTGAGTGTGAGGGCGAGGTTGCCCAGCTTTGGATGAAGAATGCGCAGTGCTTCGCAGGTGCGCCGGCAGAGCCGCCCGCGCCGGGGTTCCGCCGAACCAAGTCTCCAGTCTAACCGTGCAGTCATAGCCTCGGCATTCGTGGTGGCTCGGAGCCTTATTGGAGTCCGTCGTTAACAAAAACCATTCACCACGCGAAGCGGCTTATCAAGAAGTGGCCGAGAGTGGGAAAGGCTGGGCGCTAGATATTGTCACTCGCTGGGGTTAATGCGATTCATCATTCTCCGAAGCCCCAGCCAGAAGAGCTCCGCGTCTGAGTAACCCGTGATGCGATCCAATTCTCGACAGTTTTGAATCTGCAGAAAAGTGGGCGTGCCGATAACCGCTGCTGAGGCGCATCCGACCAGCTGATGACGCTTTGCTTGCCAGTCATCGATCAAAACGCGCTCCATTGGCAGCGCGAGTGATTCACTGGTCTTGGGATAGATGACGCCTACTTCGCCATCAAACTGGCGGCAGGCGCCACACTCTGGACTGTAAACGTAGATCAGCACAGGCGAGCCGTCGCGGGCTTCCGGATCAAGCGCGGCGTGCAACGGCATCGAGGTCGCGCCGACAATCAGCGCGGCAAAACCGAGCATGAGCAATGTGACTTTCATCAGAGCTTGATGTAACCCCAACCCTCGCGCGCCTGTAGCCTT
>JAAEZV010000102.1 GCA_018222695.1 Gammaproteobacteria bacterium | reverse complement strand
CATTTTTGACCAGTGATCTACGGCAGAAAGTGACAGTCTGATTGAAATCAGGATCCCGTGCGGTGGCCTGATGCTGGGATGACTGGATTGCCCTTTTTATTGTCGATCTCGCATCTGCGAGAGCGCTACCTGGCCGCGCTCTGTTCCGGTGTTGCGGCGAGTTTGATTTTTTCCGAACCGGGCTGGGGCCTGCTTGGCCTCCTGTTAGTGCCGTTTGCGATACATCATCGGACATGGGCGTTAGTCGCTTTTTTAATGGGACTGGTTGGTGGCGCAACGAATGGCGCGATTTGGCTATCCCACCAGCTTCCCGGGGAGTGCTTGGGGAGAGAGGTGAGCCTGACGGGTCGTATCGTGACCCTCCCTCGTGAACAGCTATTTGCAGCGGGACGGCTGCGTGTGACAGCTGAAATGGAGGTCACGCATGCTGGCGACGCGCTTTGCGCGGGTCCAAAGCGGGTGAAGGTGACCCAATACATAGAGGCTGAGGAGGTTGGGTCGTCATTGCGCTACAACAATCATGTGCACGGACGCTGGCGGTTCAAGCCGCTGGTCAGTCAAATCAATCCGGGTAGCCTCCCTGATCAGGCGCGTTGGGTGAGTCGCGGTATCGACGCCGCAGTGACGCCTGTGGGCCAACTCGCTCAAACCCCTTTGCATCAACCCATCCCCCATTTCCGTTCGCGGGTGCTGGCTAGGTGGGCCGATAGGCAGGGCGAGGGATGGGCAGCGATGCGAGCGCTGCTATTGGGCGATACCCGCTCCATGAGCCAGGGCGAGTGGCGTGATCTCCGGCATCTGGGTGTGGTGCATGTTCTGGTGATCAGCGGGCTCCATATCGGTCTGCTGGCGTCCCTTAGTTTTCTCCTGTTTCAGTTGCCAAGGCGATTAATGCGTATTCCGGGTGACGGCGGTGGCATGGCGTTTGCGTCCGTATCCGCGCTGATAGTGACAGGGTGTTATGCGGCCTTGGTAGGCGCCAGTTTTCCGGTGATGCGGGCCTATCTAATGCTGGTTGCCGCGCAACTGCCCCAGTTGTTCGGCTGGAATGCGACGGGACGACAAGGCTTGTTATTGGTGATTAGCGCGATGCTGCTTTGGGACCCACGAATATTGCTCGGCGCCAGTTTTTGGCTCAGTGCAGGGGCGACCTGGTTATTGGTTTGTATGCCTTGGCAGTCATTGGGCATCCGCTCATTGATCGCGACACAGATCAAGATGATTGCCCTGATGGCACCGATGACCCTGTTCTGGTTTGGCGAGACCAGCCTGTTAGGTCTCGCCACTAATCTCGTTGTGGTGCCCGTGGTGACCATGATCATGGTGCCACTGGGTCTGGTGGGCCTGCTTCTGTTCGATGCAGCGCCTACCTTTTCTGAGCAGCTGTGGTGGTGCGGCGCCCAGCTCTGGTTGTTAGTGCGCACCTGCTTTGACTGGATCCTTGGGTGCTGCCGATATTGGGCCGTGATCGCAGCGAATCTGGGGATGCTGCAATTTTCCATGGGGTTGCTTGCGCTGCTCTTGTGGGGAGAGTCTCGACGCTATGCATCGATCACCTTTTTAATCGCGGCACTGTTTCCATGGCCTGAGAAACAGGCAGCAGCGAGCCATTCGATGACGCTACTCGACGTCGGTCAGGGGCTCTCGGTAGTGGTCCAGGTTGGGGGCCGCACGCTGATCTACGACACGGGGTTTGGTGAGCCAAATGGATTCACACAGGCTGAGAAAGTTTTGCTCCCGTACCTGGCCCATCGAAGGGTCGAACGCATTGATACGCTGGTGATCAGTCATGCTGATCGCGACCACAGTGGTGGGCTTGAGGTGCTGTGGGGCGACGTCCCAATTGGGCGGCATCTGGGGTTTGGCGGTGAGCCTTGTCGCAACGGTGAAAGATGGATGTGGGGCTCGGTTGAGTTTTTAGTAATCAATGGCCCCGGTCATGGACAGCAAGATCGAAATGACGGCTCTTGCGGATTGCTGATCAAAACGCCGGGCTTGTCGGTATTGATTCCCGGGGACGTTTCCGCCGCTCGCGAAAGGCAGTGGGTGCGTTATTGGCGCGACGAGTTGGCAGTGTCGATTCTTGTACTGGCCCATCACGGAAGCCGCACCTCCAGTAGTCACGCGCTGCTCAAGTGGGCGAGTCCAGCATGGGCCCTTGTGAGCGCCGGGAGGGGCAATGCGTTCGGTCACCCCCACGGGGAAGTGGTTGAGCGAGTCACGCAAAGTGGGCACACCACCTTATTCAGCACCGCAGTCAGCGGTGCTATTGAGATCAACTTAGCAGAGACCGATGATCCAAAGTTCATTCCAGCGCGCGGACCGTGGGCGCCATATTGGCTGAAATTGCCGTAAATACCTGCCAAAACCCTGTCTGGGGCTGACCTTGGTGGCTCGGTATACTCAGGCTCTCTCAGGGAGGACTGTTTGTGTATCAAGTGTTGGCAGCGGGCGGCTGGGTCATGCCTTTTATTGTGGTGTGCTCGGTATTGGCCCTGGCGATCTGTATTGAGCGGCATTTTGCGCTGAACAAGCAGCGGATCGCGCCACCGCACCTGCTAGCGACTGTCTGGCAGCAACTGCGGGGCGACGGGCTTGATGCCCAGCGACTCAAGGCGCTGCGTCAGGGCTCTCCACTGGGCGCCATTCTCGCCGCGGGGCTCGCCAATCGGCACCAAGGCCGTGAGGTCATGCGCGAGAGCATTCGCGAGGCGGCATCCCATGTCATCCACAGTCTTGAGCGCTACCTGAATGCACTGGGCACCATTGCCGCTATTACGCCGCTAATGGGCCTGCTGGGCACCGTGGTGGGCATGATCAGCGTGTTCACCGAGATCACCACCCACGGCACCGGCAACGCCAATGCGCTGGCTGGCGGCATTTCTGAAGCATTGCTAACCACGGCCGCCGGTCTGGCGGTGGCGATTCCTGCGCTGGTGATGCACCGGCACTACACGGCACGGATTGAGTCGATTGTGGTGGATCTGGAGCGCGAGGCGATCAAACTGGTCGATGCGCTGCACAGTAACCAGAAGACGGAATACGACCTGTGAACTTTCGGCAGCTGCGCCGGCCCGAGGTCTCGATCAATCTGACCCCGCTGATCGACGTCGTCTTTTTGTTGCTGATTTTCTTTATGGTCTCGACCAGTTTTTCCGAGCTCACGCAGTTGGTGGTGGATTTACCCGAGGCAGAAGGTACCCCAGCGAGTGCTGACAGCACAGTGCTGTTGGTTGTCGATGTGCAGGGAAACATGACATTGGATGGGGAGCCTGTGCCCAACGACGCGGGTGGCCTGTCTGCGGCCCTGCGCCAACGTTTGAGCGGCAATACTGACATTCCGGTGACCTTGTCAGCCGACGCCATGACCCCACATCAGTATGTGGTGACCGCAATAGATGTGGCAGCGCAGCTCAATATCACGCGCTTGACCATTGCGACTGAAAACACGCGCTAGGCAACGATAGTGAAGACAGAAACAGGAAAACCGAGCGACTGGGTCTTGTATCGCCGCCTTCTAGGTTACGTGGCGCGGCATGGTGGCGCCTTTTCGCTGAGCATCCTTGGCTTTCTGATTTACTCCCTCGCCAACGTGTTACTGGCTGATCTCACCCAGTTTTTACTGGACTCGCTGGGCGAGGCGTCACAGATCAGTATGGGTTTTGTCTCCAACGCAGCGCACTGGTTGTGGCCGCCAGGCGACAAGGGGCCCGTTGAGTATGCGCGCATTGCTGTGCCCGCCGCGGCGATCGTCTGTGCGCTGATTCGCGCCAGCGGTTATTTCTTTGGCAACTACTTTATGAACATTGTTGCCCGCGGGGTGGTCCACCGGCTACGCACACAGGTGTTTGACGCGCTGATCCGCATGCCGAAGCAATTCATTGACGGCCACACGCACGGCGAACTGGTCTCCAAACTGACTTTCAATGTGGAGCAGGTCAGCGGTGCGTCATCCGAGGCGCTCAAGACAATACTGCGAGACGGGCTGACGGTCTTGGCACTGATCAGCTACATGCTTTACCTCAACTGGAAATTAACCCTCGTGTTTTTCGCGATCACCCCGGCGATTGCTGGCGTGGTCGTGGCGGTGGGCCGGCACTTTCGGCGCTACAGCCGGCGCATTCAGGACTCCATGGGCGAGGTGACCCAGCTCAGTAACGAGAGCATGCAGGCGTTTGACGAGATCCGCATGTTCTCTGCCACCGAGCAGCAAAGCGAACGCTTTCTGGTGGCGAGCCAATTCAACCGGGTGCAAAGTCTGAAGCTGGCTTTTGTGCAGGCGGTGTCAACGCCGATCGCTCAGGTGCTGTTGGCACTGGCTTTGGCGGCGCTGTTTTGGTTCGCGCTGGACCCCGCGATTCTCGCTGGTTTTTCTGCGGGTTCTTTGGTCGCGTTCATTGCCGCGGCGACCCAGCTGGGTAAGCCCATTCGTACGCTGACCAACGTGCAGAGCATCATTCAGCGAGGCCTTGCTGCCGCTGAGGATTTGTTCACTCAAATTGACGCGCCGTCTGAGCCGGATCAGGGTCAGCTCGCACTTGAGCGTGCCCGTGGCGACATCGTGTTGGATAAGGTGAGCTTTACTTATCCCGGGACGGAAGGCTCGGTGCTCACAGATGTCAGCCTGCACATCCCCGCGGGGAAGATGGTGGCGTTTGTGGGACGCTCAGGGGCCGGTAAGAGCAGCCTCATGCACCTGCTGTGTCGTTTTTATGCGCCGAGCGCTGGCAGCATCACATTGGATGATCAGCCGATCGCAGATTTTCAGCTTGATGACTATCGTCGTCAGTTCGGCTTGGTATCGCAGCGCGTCGTGCTGTTTAGCGATACGGTACGGGCTAATGTCGCCTTTGGGCAGCTGGACACGGTGACCGACGCCGCGCTGAACAAGGCCTTGGAGACCGCACAGGCGGCCGCCTTTGTGGAGGCCATGCCGGGCGGATTGGACGCCACGTTGGGTGATGGCGGCAGTGGGTTGTCGGGGGGTCAGAAGCAGCGCCTCGCGATTGCGCGCGCTGTCTTAAAGGATGCGCCGGTGCTCATTCTGGATGAGGCCACGTCTGCGCTAGATAACGAATCGGAAGCTGCCATTCAGGCGTCGCTCGAGGCCGTGTCGGCTGGGCGCACAACATTGGTGATTGCGCACCGGCTCTCCACGGTCGAGCGCGCAGACATGATTGTAGTGATGGACGAAGGGCGCGTTGTCGCTACGGGAACCCACACCGACCTCATGGCAGAGGGCGGGCTGTACGCCAATCTTTACCAACAGGGCTTCGCCGCCTCATGAGCGCCACGCGGGGCGCGTTGGAGCGCCTGCTGAATCACATCTGGTATGGCGACAGCTTGTTGTCCTGGTGTTTGATTCCTGTGACCTGGCCAGTGCGGTGGGCGATCCATCGCCGGCGTCAGCAGGCCTCACCCAAGGGCAGCACCCCCGCGGGTGTCACCGTGATCGTGGTCGGTGGCTTGACTGCGGGCGGCACCGGCAAGACCCCCGTGCTGATTGGTCTCGGAAAATGGTTGGCAGAGCGGGGTTATCGCGTTGGCGTGGTCAGCCGTGGCTATGGCGGTGCGCATGGCCCTGAGCCCCATAGCATCACGGAAGTCGACACCGCCGCTGTTGTGGGTGATGAGCCGCTCTTGATTCAGCGAGAGCTGGGTGTGCCAGTCGTGGTGTGCGCCGACCGTAAACGGGCGCTGGATAGATTGGTCGATCAGGGTGCGGTGGATGTGGTGCTTTCGGATGACGGCCTGCAGCATTACCCCATGCCGCGCGATATCGAATTACTCGTGCTCGATGCGGAGCGAGGCTTGGGTAACGGTCGATTACTGCCGGCAGGCCCACTGCGCGAACCGGCCAGTCGCCTCGCCAGTGTCGATGCGGTACTTGAGCGAAACAGCAGCGACCCTGATCGAGGCTTTATTTACGAGCCTTCGAGCGCCACGCATTTGGCATCGGGCCGGCAGCTAGCGTGGTCTGAATGCCTCGTAGAGTGGCGGTCGGAGTCCATTGTCGCCATGACGGGATTGGGTCAGCCCGCACAATTCTTTGAGATGCTCAGAGGGCAGGGGCTGGCGATAGAGGCGGACGCGCTGGGCGACCACGAGACGATCGCCCAGAGCCATCTCGATCGTCGCGGCGAGCAGGTAGTCCTGGTTACCGCCAAGGACGCGGTCAAGTTGCCGGAGTGCGCCGACCCGCGCGTCTGGGTGGTAGCCATAAAGG
>JAAEZV010000101.1:529-6243 GCA_018222695.1 Gammaproteobacteria bacterium | reverse complement strand
ATATTCAGTAGCGCCACACCCAATACCGCGCAGTTGGTGGTAATCAGCGGCAGAAATACGCCAAGTACCCGGTGCAGCAAGGGGCTGGTTTTACGCACCACCATCTCGGTGAATTGCACCACTACGGCGATCACCAGAATAAAGCTGATGGTCCGCAAATAGGCGAGATCGAGGGGGACCAGCAGGTAGTTATAGGTCAGGTAGCTGCAGACTGACGCGAGCGTCAGGACAAAGGTTGTCGCAACCGACATGCCCATGGCGGTCTCGAGTTTGTTGGACACACCCATGAACGGGCACAGCCCCAAAAACTGCACCAACACGAAGTTGTTGACCAAGACCGCGCCCACTAAGAGCAGCGCGATATCACCCAGCATGTCATCCCCCTGCGGCGAACGTAAATCGACTCAAAACCGCAATAGTAGGCAATATATCAGGTGTCTGGCAGGAAGTATCTGCGGACTCAGGCGCCGCTTTTGCTGGCCTCGACCATCGCTGTCACCACGTCTGCATCGACCCGCTGGAGCAGCGGCTCAAATGGGGCCAGTTCATGTTCGACGAGCGGCGCATCGAGGGCCGTCCAGTCTAGGGAGCACTGCAGAAAAGTCTCTGATTTTTCGGCCATCGCTGGTAGCACGGGCTTCAGATATGTGGCCAGCGCGCGGAACAAATTGACGCCCACGGAGCAAACTTCCTGAACCTCGGCCTCGAGGCTCTCATCCTTGGCCATCACCCAGGGCTTCTTGTCGTCAATGTACTGGTTGGCCCGGTCGGCGAGGGCGATGATCTCGCGCATCGCGCGATTGAACTCCCGCGCCTCATAGAGCGCGGCAATCTCGTCGCCAGCGTCAATAAAAGACTGGACCAGTTCCGGCTCTGCGCAGGTGTCACTCATCTGATTGTCAAACTTCTTGCGCAGGAAACCTGCGCAGCGACTGGCGATATTGACGACTTTACCGATGAGGTCCGAATTGACGCGTTGCACAAAGTCATCAAGGTTGAGGTCAATGTCGTCGACGCCGCCGGAGAGCTTGGCCGCAAAGTAGTAGCGCAAATACTCGGGGTCGAGGTGCTCAAGGTAGGTGTCTGCCAGAATAAAAGTGCCCCGACTCTTGGACATTTTGACCCCGTTCACCGTGAGAAAACCGTGGGCATAGACGGCCGTCGGCTGCCTCAGCCCGGCGGCGTCTAGCATCGCCGGCCAGAACAGACCGTGAAAGTTCACAATGTCTTTGCCGATGAAGTGATACAGCTCAGTGTCACCCCCGGGCAGCCAGTAGGCGTCGAAGTCATCGCCCTGCTCGCGGCACAGGACCTCGTGGCTGGCCATGTACCCGATCGGCGCATCCAGCCAGACATAAAAGTACTTCTCGGGGTACCCGGGGATCTCGAAACCAAAGTAGGGGGCATCCCGGCTGATGTCCCAGTCTTGCAGTCCGGCTTCGAGCCATTCTTTCAGCTTGTTGGCAATCGGGGGTTGCAGTTGGCCGCTGTTGATCCATTCAGTCAAGAGCGCTTCGAAATGGCCGAGTTGGAAAAACAGGTGGCTAGAGTCTTTATCAACAGGCTCTGCACCCGAGAGCGCCGAGACCGGGTTGATCAGGTCGGCCGGGGAGTAGGTGGCACCGCAGGCCTCGCAGTTGTCACCGTATTGGTCCGGGGCTTTGCACTTTGGGCACGTGCCTTTGATGAATCGATCTGCAAGAAACAGGCCTTTCTCAGGGTCGAACGCCTGAGTGATGTCGCGCACGGCGATGTGTCCGCCTGCCTCCAGTCGCGCGAAAATGGTCTCGGACCAGCGCTGATTTTCGGGCGAATGGGTTGAATGGTATTGGTCGAACTGGATCAGGAACCCTGCAGAATCTCGCTCGTGCTGGGCCTGGATCGCGGCGATGTGTTCTTCCGGCGTGCGATTCGCGGCTTCAGCCGAGAGCATGATGGCCGTGCCGTGGGCATCGTCAGCGCACACGTAACGGCAGTGATGCCCGCGAGATCGCTGAAAGCGCACCCAGATATCGGTTTGCGCCTGCTCGAGCATATGTCCGAGATGCAGGGGCGCATTGGCATAGGGCAATGCCGACGTCACCAGTATGTTTCTCGGGGTGGTACTCATGAGGCGCGGGATCCGGCGTGAAACGGCGCGCAGTCTACCGGATTTTCGGCCTTTTCGCTGTGGACGGTGATCGGAAGGTGGTGCCGGCGCGGTATACTTACCCGATAGCTTTGAACAAGGATAAAAGTGGTGTCATCACCCCACCACGTGGTCGCTGTGGCCTCGGGAAAAGGCGGCGTCGGTAAGTCGACGGTCACCGCCAATCTGGCCGCCGCCCTCAGGCAGCAGGGGCTGTCTGTTGGCTTGCTGGATGCCGATATCTACGGACCCAGCCAACAACATATGCTGGGCGTATCTGACAGCGTGACCCCCGACCAGCAAGACGGCGAGTTCCTCCTGCCGGTGGAAGCGCATGGATTGAAAACCATGTCGATGGGTTACCTGAGCTCCGCCAAGACCCCCATGGTCTGGCGCGGTCCCATGGCCAGTTCGGCGATGGCGCAACTCTTGGAAAAAACGCTGTGGGGCGATCTCGACGTATTGCTGGTTGATATGCCTCCGGGCACGGGTGATATCCAGCTGACCCTGGCACAGCGCGCGACGCTCGCTGGTGCCGTGATCGTCACCACGCCACAGGACATCGCGCTCCTCGATGCGCGCAAGGGCATTGAGATGTTTCAAAAAGTGGAAGTCCCGGTGCTGGGCTTGATTGAGAATATGGCAGCCCATGTCTGTACCGAGTGCGGGCACGTGGAGCCGCTCTTCGGCGAGGCGGGTGGTGAGCAACTGGCCGCGCGCTACGAATTGCCGTTGCTGGGTCAAATCCCCCTCGATAAAGCCATACGCGAGCATTCGGATGCTGGCCAGCCGGTCGTCTTGGCGGAGCCAGACGGCCCGATCGCAGAAATCTACCGAAACGCCGCAACGCAACTGATGGCCGTTCTGGGTCAACAGCAGCCCGCTGCGGCACCCGTTATCAGCATGGGTGATTGATTCAGTTCAATCGCCGCCCCTCAGTAGCAGGAGAACACCCTTGAGTATCAAATCAGACCGATGGATTCGCCGCATGGCAGAGCAGGAGGGCATGATCGAGCCTTTCGCCCCCGACCAGATCCGGATGGATGGTGACCGGCGGCTGATTTCTTATGGCACATCGAGCTACGGCTACGATGTGCGCTGTTCGCGAGAGTTCAAGGTTTTCACCAATATTCACTCAGCGACGGTCGACCCAAAGCATTTTGACGAGGACAGTTTTGTCCACGTTGAGGGAGATGTTTGCGTGATTCCGCCCAACTCCTTCGCATTGGCTTGCACGGTGGAGTACTTTCGTATCCCGCGCAATGTGCTCACCATTTGCTTGGGCAAATCGACCTATGCGCGCTGCGGCATCATCGTCAACGTGACACCACTTGAACCCGAATGGGAGGGCCACGTCACACTGGAGTTTTCCAATACCACAACCCTACCCGCGAAGATCTATGCCAACGAGGGTGTGGCGCAAATGCTGTTCTTTGAGTCCGATGAGGTCTGTGAGACCAGCTATGCAGACCGGGGCGGGAAGTATCAGGGTCAGCGTGGTGTCACGCTACCCAGAGCCTAGGCATATTCTCAGGGCTCCTCTTAGCGTGGCGCGACGCCTAACCTGAGATCCGTGAGGTCAGGGCGCCCGCCCCGTAACCGCCCGTCCGCCAACGGTGGCGCTCTCCAGTTGCACTACCGTCTCTGAGCCTTTTTCGACATGTTCCGTGCGGACCATCAGGAAGTCGTGGTCGACCGCGAGCCAGGTATCCGAGCTGCGCTCGTCGGGTTCGTCGTGAATCAGCCGGTAATGCACTGTTTCCATTGCGCCCACTGGTGTCTCAAGCACCTCGGTTTCGATCAGATCGAAATGCTTTAACTTGATTCTTGGCCCATCGACGATGGAGAGAGAAATGCGAGCAGGCGGTGTCTCTGCGAGCAGCAGCTTAAGTCGCATCTGTTCCTGTTGGCTAAGTCGATCGAGCACTTCGGATGACCAGGGGTGCTCAGTCCACTCTTTTTTGCGCAGGCTGCGGATCGTCCCCGCCTCTTCATCAAACAGCACCTCGCGCCGGCGATTACTCACGCCGCTCAGCTGATACACGAAGCGCTCACCGACGATCTGGTCGCCCTTCACCGAGAAGTGGGAGTCTTCCCTCAGTTTGATCATAAAGGCCTTTTTGCCGCCTTGAGTGAGGTGGTAGCGACCGTCTTCTTCAGTAAGGGTGCGCGTCAGCGTCACGCCCAGCCCAGACATTGTGGTCTTGTACTCTGCCGTATACAGCGACAGCGCGCTGTCAGCGAATGCGGACTCAGCGACTAAAAGTGCCCCGATCAACAGGCCCGTGACTGGCCAAAGCTTCATGACGCGTCCTCCCATAATTCTCCCGATGGCGGCACCGGCAAGCCATCCTTCAGCAAGTTGCCATCTTGCCATGTCAGCCGATCGGTCAGGTGCCAGTTTACAGCCACGGGGTAAATCCGATGTTCTATCTCTAATACGCGGCCTGCCAGCGTATCGGCATTGTCCCCTGAATTGACTGGAACCCTAGCCTGTAAGACCGGCGGGCCACCATCAAGTTCCCCGGTGACGTAATGCACCGTCGCGCCCGCATGACTGTCCCCGTTGTCCAGCGCGCGCTGGTGGGTATGCAGGCCCGGGTACAGCGGCAGTAGTGAGGGGTGGATATTCATCAGCCGTCCGGCAAAGCGTGCCACGAATTTGGGGGTCAGGATGCGCATGAAGCCAGCGAGCACGATTAGATCAGGTTGCGCGCTGTCTACAACGCCTCCTAGATCCTGATCAAAAGCCTCTCGCGTTGTGTAGCGCTGATGGTCTATCAGGGCGGTCTCAATACCGGCGTGTTGAGCAATGGTGAGCCCGCCGGCGCCGGGGCGATTGCTGACCACCAGCGAGATCTCTCCGCCCAACGATCCCTCGAGGCTCGCGGTCAGCAACGACTGGAAATTTGAGCCACGGCCTGACAGCAATACAGCGACGCGCTTTGTCACGCCGGAAGCCCTAGCAGAGCTCTACTCCGACCGCGGCGTCAGAGATCTCACCCAGTCTCCAGCCCGACAGGCCCAGGGCGTTAAGTTGGCTTAGGGCATCAGTGGCATGCTCGGCCGCGACCACTATAATCATGCCGACACCACAGTTGAACGTGCGCATCATCTCCAGCTCGTCGATGTTGCCGCCAGCCTGCAGCCAATTAAAAACGGGTGGGAGGCACCAGCTGTCGCGATGCACGCGCGCGCCCACCCCTTCGGGTAACACTCTGGGCAGGTTTTCCAGAATGCCGCCGCCAGTGATGTGCGCCATGGCTTTGATGCGAACGGATTTCTGCAACGAGAGCAGCGGTCGGTTGTAGATCGTGGTGGGGGCCAGCAGTGCTTCGCCCAGACTGACCTCGCCACAGTCTTGCTGTGGATCCGCGCCTGTATGCTCAAGCACCTTGCGAATGAGCGAGTAGCCGTTGGAATGCGGGCCGCTGGAAGGCAGGGCGATCAGCGTGTCACCGGCCTGAACCGTACTTCCGTCAATGATATGGGCGCGCTCCACGACGCCGACGCAGAAACCCGCCAAATCGTAGTCCTCGCCCTCGTACATGCCGGGCATTTCAGCTGTTTCACCTCCGACCAGCGC
>JAAEZV010000101.1:0-519 GCA_018222695.1 Gammaproteobacteria bacterium | reverse complement strand
TCTCGCCGCCTACTAGCGCTGCGCCTGCGAGCTCGCAGCCTTTACCAATACCTGATACCACCGCCGCAGCCACGTCCACGTTGAGCTTGCCGGTTGCGTAATAGTCGAGGAAAAAAAGCGGCTCCGCGCCCACAACGGCAATGTCGTTACTGCACATGGCCACCAGATCAATGCCGATGGTGTCGTGGATGCCCAGATCCATTGCCAGCCGCAACTTGGTGCCCACCCCATCGGTGCCTGAGACCAGAATCGGTTCGTTATAGCCCGGTGGAATCGCGCACAGCGCACCGAATCCTCCCAGTCCGGTCAGCACCTCGGGGCGGAGCGTCGCCTGACTGACCGACTTGATGCGTTCTACCAATGCATTGCCGGCATCGATATCGACGCCGGCATCGCGGTAGGTCAGCGAGGGTTCTGAGGAGGATGGATCGGCCATGCCGTGGTCTCTGCCAGTCAAAGTGAGATAGTAATCTGCCGGCCCTATCGAGGAAAGCAAAGCGGTGCACTTTGGTTGATAAT
>JAAEZV010000100.1 GCA_018222695.1 Gammaproteobacteria bacterium | reverse complement strand
TCAATATGCTGCACATCGCTCCCTGGTCCTGCTGCGAGGCACTGTTTGCGGGCGCAGCTGAGATCCTGGTTGGGGGCGCCGTCGTGATGCTCTACGGGCCATATAAGCGAGACGGGCGGCACACGGCGCCTTCCAACGCAACGTTTGACGAGCAGCTCCGATCACAGGATCCGGAATGGGGCGTGAGAGATCTGGAGGCAGTCGTGGACGTTGCAGCTGAGCAAGGATTTGCTTGTCAAAAAGTTTATGAGATGCCGGCCAATAATCTGTCAGTGATATTTGAGAAAGACTGAATGCGGCGGAGGCGAAGTGCTTAACGGTGCTGCAGAGCAGTCTATGAGGGCGGAAATCTGCCAAAAAGTAGCGAGTGAGCGGGCATAACTGAAGAGATGGGGAGCCTAAGATGAGCAGCCGTCTCTGGCGCGGGCTGGCATGGGTCAATTATGGTTTGTTGGTTGCAGCGGCGCTCAAATTCATTCCGATTGGCATCTCCCTCACCCATGGCGTGACGCTAAGTGCCGATCAGATTGCGAGTGGCCTGGCTGATCAGCGGGATTGGGCGCTCGATCTCATTTCTGATACGCCGTACCTCTTGCTGGTCTGGATACTGGTCGCATTGCTTCTCCGACGCCAAACCGGTGACGCGATGATCAGACCTTGGCGGTCTAGGGTGTAATGCGCGTGCCACGCGCCTCACAAAGCGCTGTTGGTTATCTCAGCATTAGGCCTTCCCCGGAATGACAGGCGCTTCATGGACCAATGAGCGATTCACAATATGCTCGACGGCGGCGATATCAGCATCACCCTGCAACCCCAACCCACTGGCTTTCGGGTACATTGACGAACACGAGTTATTACTGAGGCGCCCGTTATGGAAGCTTACCTTGTCACCGCCGCTGCGTTGATTGCCCTGGCCGGCGCCCTGTTTCATGGTGTCGTCGGCGGTAGAATATACATGGGTCACATCAAAGCCAGTGAGCTCATGCCGTTGACCCAGTCATTGAGCCTGGTGTCTTGGCAGATGTTCACGGTCTTTCTGGTGGTGAGTGGCGCAACCCTGCTGTGCGTGGCAATGAAGCCCAATCTTGCTTTGCTTGCCTACCCGGTGCTGGTCGGCAATGCGTTGGGTGCAGCGCTCTTTTTATTGCTGGGCGTAACGGGCCACGCCAGGCTTTTAAAATTGCCGGGCATGTACCTGATGGCCCTCACCGCGCTTCTGGGTTGGCTGGGAATCGCCTGATTATGATTAGGCTCCGTCAGCATGTGGCGAGGGAGTGAAGCTGAGGTGCAGGGATAGGTGCAGGGATAGGTGCAGGGATAAATGAATCATATGTCATGGAAAATAGAGCGATGATCATTGTGGTGGCAGCGCTGGAATTTGCCAGCCAATCGGATCGGGACAAGGCGGTGGCGCTCGTTGCGGATGTGCAACGACTGACCCGTGAAGAGGAGCCGGGCTGTCACGACTACTGTTTTGCGCCCGACCCCGCTGTGCCCACTCGTATGCAGGTCTATGAGTTATGGGAAGACAGTGACAGTCTGGCGGCGCACTTCGAGCATCCTTACTACGACCGAATGGCCAGCTTGCTCCGCGGTGTGGGGTTTGTGAGCAGCACCAACCAGGCCTATCTCATCGAACGGGGCGAGCCGGTCTACACTGAGGATGGTGGCAAAAAGACGGCGTTTTTTCAGGACTGATCGCACCGCCAGCGGTTTTCTGGATGCTTCAAAGCGCCTCGTGAGCGCCAAAGTGCTCTGCTGCTCTTCTCAGCGCAAAAGTCACGCGGCTACCGGCAGGACATCGAAACCTACGGTCATCCGTTCAACGTCGCTTTGCAGCGCCTCCGTGCCGTGCCACAGATACGACGGAAAGATCGCCAGCGCGCCTTCTTTAGGTTGCAACCAGTGTTCGGGGCCGAGCGGCTCTCTCGCACGAAAACCCGGCTCACCAAATTTAATCCAACCCTCCTTGCCGCCGGCTCTGACCACATCGGGCACCGTTAAATAAAAGGCGCTGCTCAACCAACCGTGAGAGTGGTAATGGTTTTTATGGAACCCCATTTTTCTCAGCAGCACAGACCAAGAATCGGAGAATGTTATCTCCCCTGTGTATCGGTTGGAGACCGGGTGCTCCACGCTTGAGGGCAGTCCTTGAGTGAAAGACTGGATAGCGTTTGTGAGCCCCGCCTTGAGTGCGTCGATAGCGGGTTCGTCCCGGCTGAAAAGGTCATCAAGCGTTTGGGTGCCATGCTGCAGTGACTGCCCCACGGGATGATGCCGCGTGATATGAAGTGAAGTCAGATGCTCTCGGAGCGTCTGAAGGAATGTTATGAGATTGCCGTAGCCTTTGGGGGTCTCAATGTGCCGCATGCCCACGTACTTTTCATAATCCACAAGTTGGTCGTATTCGTCCCGGCGGCCCGCGTAGCGCAGCGCCGTGGCGAAGGTGGCCCATATGTCTTGTCCGCAAGTTGCTGATGAGGTGAGTGGCTGCAAGTAGGTAACGGCCTCCTCATAATCGGCGCCAGCCGCCATGATGGCGGTAGCGAGCTCTAGAACATTGCGGGGTAGTGCTGGCAGCAGCTGGTGCGCTTCCCTGGCCGCGCTTACTGCCTCATCAAACTCGCCCATTTCACGAAGGATGTGGCTGCGCTCACAGGCCAAATAGGCGCGAGTCTGTTCTGCGTCGATGGGTACGGCTGCCAATACTTGCAGTGCTTTATCACCTTGCTCTCCCAGCAGTAATTTGCGGGCGTAGGCGATGGCTAGCGGCCCTGCGGCCGGGTGCTGATCCAGTACCTCAGCGTATGAGCGCAAGTAGTCACGATGTGCCAAGGTGCTCAGGTAACCGTTAAACCAGTCATGTAGCTCTGGGTTGAGTGGGTCTAGCCGCAATGCCTCGCGGTACTCGCTAATGGCCTCAGTTTCCTCGCCTGACAAGGCCAGGGCACTGGCCAGATTGCTTCGCACCTCTGGTGCACTGGGCGCAGATGCTACTGCCCGTTTCAGCGTGCGGCTGGCCTCTCTTGGACGACCCGATATCTTTTGAATCACGCCAAGCCCGTTGAGCGCCGCGGCATTTTCTGGATCCTGGGCCAGGACTTTCTCGAAATGCAGTGTGGCGGCGCGGCGTTGGCCACTGCGCTGCAGAGACTGTGCGAGACCAATGCGGGCATTGGTGTGCTCGGGCAGTTCCTCAAGGATGCCGGTGTAAAGGGTGGTGGCCTCTTCGAGCCTTGATAGGGCAAGCAGCGCGCGTCCTTTGTTGATTTTTGCGGGTAGGTGTGAGGCCGCCGCCTCGAGGGCGCGGTTGTAGCAGTTCAGCGCCTCCTCCTCACGGTCCATCTGCCGGTAAAGATTGCCGAGGTTGGTGATGACGGCTGGTGCAACATGTAAATCGATCGATTGCTTAAAAGCGATCTCGGCCCCGGTCAGATCGAGCTGTCCTTTACGCGCCAGTGCAATCAATTGCCACACGTCGGCGTCGGCTGCTGACTGGTTGAGCAGGGGAGTGAGCAATGCCTCGGCATCGGCGTGTTGGTGATTTTGAATCAGGCCGATTGCCTGATTCAGCTGTTCCGCGGTCGCCATTTAGTGGCCTCTTATCCGCACGAATCCGCGCTGAAAACCTGACCCAGATGGTCTCACAGGCCGTACTCCACTGCATAATGCGCCTCCCGGCGCGCTTGCGCATTCGAACTGCTGCCAAGCGCTGTCAGCTGAGATAGAACAAATATGAAAACTGTCGCCCAACAACCCATGCTGATTGCAACGCTTGGCATCATGCTCTTTTCGATGATGGATGCGGTGATGAAGGGGCAGGCGTTGGCGATGGGTACATACAACGCCATGTTCTGGCGCATGGCCATGGGGGCGCTCATCGTAGCGGTGCTGTACCTGCCCACTCGCCCCGTGCCCGCGTCGGGGCGGGTATTGAAAATTCATCTGATTCGGGCCGCGCTGACCGCGGTGATGGCCTACCTGTTCTTTTTCGGCCTGACGCGTATCCCGTTGGCGCAGGCGATTGGCTTGTCGTTCATCGCGCCGATTATCACGCTATTTTTGGCTGTCCCAATTTTGGGTGAGCGCATCGGGGCCAATGCCAAGCTCGCGGCGGTGCTGGGCTTTGGTGGCGTGATGGTAGTCGTCGGTGGTGAGCTGCTGGCGGTCGATGAGGGTAGCGATGCGGTGGGTATGGCCGCGGTGCTTGTCTCGGCGGTGATGTACGCCTTCAATTTGGTGCTGCAGCGGATGCAGGCACTGGTCGCCAAGCCACTCGAGATCGCTTTTTATCAGAATACGATTGTTTTTCTGATGCTATTGGTGGGCGTGCCGTTTGCCGTCTCGTTGCCGGCGAGTTCCTATCAGTGGGGTGGTGCGGCGTTGGCAGCGGGTTTCGCAGTTGGGTCCCTCATGCTCATGTCACTGGCGTATCGGCAGGCCGAAGCTCAGCGTTTGGTCGTGATTGAGTACACGGCGTTTATTTGGGCGGCGATACTGGGCTGGTGGTTTTTTGCCGAGCCGGTTACCGCGCGAACCCTGTTGGGCACTGGTTTGATTGTGTTGGGGTGCCTGGTGAGCGCTAGGGGCGGCAGTCGATAAGTTAGAGCGGCATTAGCGCAAGCCCGCTGCGCCGACAGTTGCGATCACATCGCACTTTGCTTGGCCGCAATAAAGTCACCATGCGGCACATATAACAGGTCGGCGACTTTACGGATCACGTGTTCCTCATACCGACTCAGTGCGTTATCTGCCATCGCCACCCGCCACATCATGGCGAGCAGATTGCGCTTCTGCTCAGCCGATGCCAGTTCGTTTAAGGCGCGGGTGAACTCAAAAAGACAGGTGGCGGCGTCCGCTTGCTCAACAGCTGCTTCGGTTATCGTGGACACTTCGTCAGCGCTGAGGTTGAACTGTGCTGTTAACAGCGAAGTGACAGCATCCTGCTCGGTTGTCTCAACAGAAAAATCGGCGCGCGCCACCTCAAACATGAGGGCCGCGCAGGCGAGCTCAAGCGCACGGTCTTCGACTTCACCCGTCGCTGTGCTTTCACTCCCCAACAGGTCCTTGAGCTTTTTGAGCAGCATCTAAGATATTTTCAGGGTCTACCGAAAGACAGACTGCGCGTTTTGTTGGCGAATGGCTGCAGCGGTTAACAAAGCAAGGATCAGGACAATACACTCGCCAGCAATTTCATCGGGCGTCCAGGCGCCGCCATGGGTGGTAGCGGATAAAACACGACCGGGAATGACCAGACCAACCAACAAACCGCCGGATATCACTAGGGCAGCGTGGTTGCGAATAGCCCCTAGCGCCAAAAGCCCGCCGGCACCAACGAAAAACGCGCCTGAGTCGCCTATTTGGGTGCTGCGCCCCGTGCCGTCCAGCAAGCTGGCACCCAGTATTTCCGCGGCAGTAGCCGGTTGCAGCCACCAGATGACGCCAACGAGCAATAGCCCCAGGCCGGATAAAGTGGTGATGATTCGAAGTAAGGTCAGCATCAGGTTGTCCTCGCAGTTTGCAAAGAGAGGTGTCACACCGCCGATACCACGTTGACGCTGTGACATACTGGCCAAACTGAGGCGGTAAATCCAGCCCCAACCGGGCGCCGCCGATAAGGAGAGAATCTCCCTATGAGGCGTATATCGACAATGAGTGCCAGCTTGATGCTGGGCGTTATATTACTGGTGCCGCTCGATGCAGTGGCCATGCAGATATTTGTCAAGACGCTCACGGGCAAGACCATCACCCTTGAGGTGGAGCCCTCGGACACGATCGACAATATCAAAACCAAGATACAGGACAAAGAGGGAATTCCGCCCGATCAGCAGCGCCTGATCTTTGCCGGCAAACAGCTGGAGGACGGGCGCACCCTATCAGATTACAACATCCAAAAAGAATCGACTCTGCATTTGGTCTTGCGCCTGCCGGCTCCGACACCTGTGCCGGCACTGCCGTTCACGGCGTTACTTTTGTTATGTTTTGGTCTGCCGTTTGTGCGCCGTATTTTTGGTGTTTGGTGTTAGTTGTTGGACTCAAACTAGCGCCCCAACTTGTCCCGCAAGCTGTAGAAGAGCATCCCTGCCACAAGACCCGGCCAGCGCAGCAATGTGCCTCCGGGGAAGCCGTGGGTTGGTACCGACGCCATCAGGTCAAAACCGCTTGTATCACCGTCGATCGCTTCCGCCAGCAGATGCCCGGCCATGGTGGCGGTTGGGACACCGTGGCCCGAGAACCCTTGCGCGTACCAAAGGTGCTCACCCACGCGGC